>DRKO01000066.1 GCA_011051745.1 Chloroflexota bacterium
CAGATCGATCGTCAGTTCCACGTCCGGCACTTCCTCGATCAGGTCGAGCAGGTCGGCGTGAGTCTCCCTGTCTACCGCGACCGGCAGCAGTCCGTTCTTCAGCGCGTTGTTGCGGAAAATATCCGCGAATGAGGTCGAGATAACGGCCCGGATTCCCCATGCGACCAGCGCCCAGGGCGCGTGCTCGCGCGAGGAGCCACAGCCGAAGTTGTCACCGGCCAGCAGAATCCGGGCCCCTTGATAGCGCGGGTCGTTCAACGGGAAATCCGCCTTCGGGGTGGCATTCTCCGCCGCCTCGATGGTCGGGACTGTGCCCTCGTATCGCCAGTCACAGAACAGCACCTTCCCCAGCCCGGCCTTGTCCGTGACCTTGAGAAAGCGGGCCGGGATGATCTGATCGGTATCCACGTTGTCCACCGGAAGCGGGATAACCCGTGATTGAATCCTCCTGAATTGTGCCATCTCATCTTCTCCTCGCTGTCCAGATAAAACAAAACCGGGCGCGGAGAAGGACTCCGCAGGCCCGGGCCGGGGGCGAGGACGCTCGCCCCCTAGGTAATGGTGATGGTGTCCTGCATAAGCGTTCGAACATCGGTGATCTGGCCGGTGACCGCCGCCGCAGCAGCCGTGAGCGGGGAGGCGAGGAACGTCCGGCCTCCCTTGCCCTGGCGGCCTTCAAAGTTGCGGTTGCTCGTGCTGACGGCGTACTGGCCCGGCTCGAGCTGGTCGCCGTTCATCGCGATGCACATCGAGCAGCCCGGCTCGCGCCATTCGGCCCCCGCCTCTTTGAACACCCGGTCGAGGCCCTCGGCTTCGGCCTGCCGCTTGACGCCCTGCGATCCGGGCACGATCAGCACCCGCACCCCTTCGGCCACCCTGCGCCCTTTCATCACACTGGCCGCCAGGCGCAGGTCGGAGATGCGCGAGTTGGTGCACGAGCCGATGAAGACCACATCCACCCTGTGGCCGAGCAGTCGCTCGCCGGGGCGCAGCCCCATATACGCCAGCGCCTTCTCAAGCGTCGAACGCTGCACCGGATCGTCCACGCTGGCCGGATCGGGGATGTGATCAGTGATCGGCATCCCCATGCCGGGGTTGGTTCCGTAGGTGATCATCGGCTCCAGCCCGGAGGCGTCAAGCGTCACCGACTTATCGAACTGTGCGCCCTCGTCCGTCGGCAACCGCCGCCAGCGTTCGAGCGCCTGTTCCCAGGCCGCCCCTTTCGGCGCGAACTCCCGCCCGGCCACGTACTCGAACGTCGTCTCGTCCGGGGCAACCATCCCGGCCCGCGCTCCGCCCTCGATGGACATATTGCAGATCGTCATGCGCTCTTCCATCGAGAGGGCGCGGATCGCCTCGCCCCGATACTCGAATACGTGGCCGGTTCCACCGCCGATCCCGATCTTCGCGATCAGCGCCAGAATGATATCCTTGGCCGAGACGCCCGGCCTGAGGCGACCTTCCACCCGCACTTCATAGGTTCTGGGCCTGTGCTGGAGCAGGCACTGGGTTGCCAGCACGTGCTCAACCTCGCTGGTTCCGATTCCGAACGCCAGCGCTCCAAACGCGCCATGTGTCGAGGTGTGGCTGTCCCCGCAGACGATCGTCATGCCGGGCTGGGTCAGGCCCAGCTCCGGCCCGATGACGTGGACGATCCCCTGCTGCTCCGAGCCGAACTCGTACAGCCGGATGCCGAACTCGCGGCAGTTCTCGGCCAGCACCTGAAGCTGGCGGGCAGCCAGTCGGTCCGCGAGCGGGGCGCTGAGCGGCAGGGTCGGCGTGGAGTGATCCATCGTCGCGATGGTCTTATCCGGGCGACGGACTCTCAGCCCGCGTGCCCGCAGACCGGCGAAGGCCTGCGGCGAGGTGACCTCATGTACCAGATGCAGGTCAATGTAGAGCACGGCGGGCGCGTCCGGCTCCTGCACGACGACGTGGTCATCCCACACTTTCTCAAACAGGGTGCGGGGGCGGCCATTCCCCCCTGCTGCCGGTGATGATGTCGGTGACGCCATGATGCGGGTTTCTCCCTCCCTCTCTGTTAGCCGGTCGTCGCCTGACGCTCACCGGAGGCGATCTCTGCCGGTTCCTCCGGCTCGCCGCCGTGATAGCCGTAGGCGACCAGCATCTTATTCAGAGCCGCCAGATACGCCTTGGCGCTGGCAACGATGATATCGGTATCCGCGCCGTGCCCGCCGAACGTGCGGCTGACTGCCGCTTCGCTCTGGGGGTTCACAACGTCATCCGCACGCCCGTTGGCGTAACGAACCCGCACCGTGACCTCGCCCAGCGCGTCAATGCCCTCTGTGACGGCGTTAACGGCGAACTCCAGCAGTTCAACCGGTATCCCGATGATCTGATCAATCGCCGTGTAAGCGGCATGTACCGGCCCCGTCCCGACGGCGGCCTGAATGTGGGTCTCTCCGTTTGGCCCCCGCAGCCGCACGGTGGCGGTCGGCATGCCCATCGTCCCGCAGGCCACCTGTAGCCCGTCCAGCGAGAAGACCTCGCGCGGCTGGTAGATTTCGTCCGCCATCAGCGCTTCGAGGTCGGCGTCGGTGATCGTCTTTTTCTTGTCGGCCAGCCGCTTGAAGCGATCAAAAACCCTGACAAGGTCTTCATCGCTCAGGTCGTAGCCCAGTTCGGCCAGTCGGGCACGCAGCGCGTGGCGTCCGGAGTGCTTGCCCAGCACCAGACGGGTGCGGGTCACGCCGACCATCTCCGGGCGCATGATCTCGTAGGTCTCATGGTGCTTGAGCATCCCATCCTGATGGATACCGGCCTCATGGGCGAAGGCATTCGCCCCGACGATGGCCTTGTTCGGCTGGACGGGGATACCCGTGTAGTTGCTCACCATCCGGCTGACGCGCATGATCTGGGTTGTGTCTATGCCGGTCGTCAGGCCGAAGACCGGGTAGCGGGTCTTCAGGGCCATCACGATCTCCTCAAGCGAGGTGTTCCCCGCCCGCTCACCGATGCCGTTGATCGTCACCTCGGCCTGTCGCGCTCCGGCCATGATTCCGGCCAGCGTGTTGGCCGTCGCCAGCCCCAGATCGTCATGGCAGTGTACCGAGACGATCACATCCTCAACGCCCGGCGTGTTCTCGATGATCCCCGCGATCAGCGCCCCGAACTCATCGGGTGTGGTGTAGCCCACCGTGTCGGGGATGTTGAGGGTCGTGGCGCCCGCCTTGATCGCCTCCCCCAGCACAACGTAGAGGAACTCCGGATCACTGCGTCCGGCATCCTCCGGGCTGAACTCCACATCGTCGCACAGGCTGCGGGCGTAAGAGACCATCTCGATCACCCGCTCTACCACCTCCTCCGGGTCCATACGAAGCTTGTGCTTCATGTGAATCTCGGAGGTGGCGATAAAGGTGTGAATCCGGGGGCGGGCAGCGCTCTTGACGGCGTTCCAGGCCGCCTCGATGTCGCCTCTGGTAGCGCGGGCCAGCCCGCAGATGATCGGCGGCTCGCGCCCTTCCTCCCTGAGATTCCCGACTTCCTGGGCGATGCGGCGCACGGCCTCAAAGTCATCGGGGGAGGCCGCCGGGAACCCGGCCTCGATCACATCCACTCCCAGCCGGGCGAGTGCCCGCGCGACTTCCAGCTTTTCAGCCGAGGTCATCGTCGCTCCCGGCGACTGCTCCCCGTCCCTCAGCGTTGTGTCGAAAATTCGCACATAGTTTTTGTCAACAGCAGCAGGCATCGCTCGCATCTCCTTCTCCGGCCTCGGCCCTCACTCTTCTTCTTCTCCCGGCTTGATGGTGACCGGATCGAGGAAAGGCATCATCTGGCGCAGTTCGGCTCCCACTTTCTCGATCAGGTGCTCCTGCTCACGCTTGCGCATCTCGTTGAACCAGGGGCGGCCCTTCTCGTTCTCCTCGATCCAGCGCCGGGCATACGTCCCATCCTGAATGTCCTCCAGGAGCTTCTGCATCTCTCCCAGCGTTTCCTCGGTGATGATGCGCGATCCGGCGGTGTAGTCGCCGTGCTCCGCCGTGTCGCTGACGGAGTAGCGCATGTAGTTCAGGCCTCCCCGATACATCAGGTCCACGATCAGCTTGAGCTCGTGCAGGCATTCGAAGTAAGCGATCTCCGGCTGGTAACCGGCCTTGACGAGCGTCTCAAATCCGGCCTTGACCAGCGCCGAGACGCCCCCGCACAGCACGGCCTGCTCGCCGAAGAGGTCGGTTTCCGTCTCCTCGGCGAAGGTGGTCAGCAGCACGCCCGCCCGTGCGCACCCCAGCGCGCTGGCATAGGAGAGGGCCTGCGCCTCTGCCTGCCCGCTGGCGTCCTGATGGACCGCCAGCAGCGCGGGTACGCCGCCTCCCTCGACATACGTCTCACGGACGCGGTGTCCCGGCCCTTTGGGCGCGATCATGCTGACATCCACGTTCTCCGGCGGCTTGATCGTCCCGTACCGGATGTTGAATCCGTGCGCGAACATCAGCGTTTTACCCTCCGTGAGGTGCGGGGCGATGTGTTCCGCATAGACGGCGGGCGCGGCTGTGTCCGGCACAAGCATCATGATCACGTCGGCCCACCGGGCCGCCTCGGCCACGGGGAGCACCGTCAGCCCCTCGGCTTCGGCCTTCGCCCGGCTCTTGCTGCCCTCTCGCAGCCCAACGCGCACCTCCACCCCGCTATCGCGCAGGTTCAGCGCATGGGCATGTCCCTGTGACCCGTATCCGATGATGGCGACCTTCTTCGCACGGATCAGGGAAAGGTCGGCGTCCTTGTCATAGTAGATAGTTGCCATTGTCTGATTGATCCTCTCCGGGGGTTACCTGGCGACGGCCTCTTCAGGCACGCGGGCCGAAACAAACTCCGGGCTGATGGCGGGCGCATCCGGCCCCCGTCCCATCGCCACGATACCGGTTCGTACCATCTCGATGATCCCGTAGGGGCGCAGCACATCTATCAGGCTCTCGACCTTGCTCTCCGTCCCCGTCACTTCCACGATCACCGAGTCGTTGTTGAAGTCCACCACCCGCGCACGGAATACATCCGCGATCTGGAGCACCTGTGCCCGTGTGTCGCTGCCGACCCGAACCTTCACCAGCGCCAGGTCGCGGACAACGGTCGGCTCATGGGTGACGTTCTCAACGCGCAGCACGTTGACCAGTTTATAGAGGTTGGCCTCGATGCGTCGGGCGGTCATGTCATCCGCGTTCACCACGATCGTCATCCGGGAAACCCCCGGCCTCTCCGTATGCCCGACGGTCAACGACTCGATATTGAAGGCCCGTCGCCGGAAGAGCGAGGCCACCCGGTTCAGAACGCCGGGCTTGTCCTCAACATAGACCACAAAGGTTTGCTTCTCATTGACGTTCTTCTCTGCCATTGCTTATTTCTCCTCAGGGCGGGAATAGGAGCAGGTGGCACGCTGCCCCTTCCCGGTTCTGTACACTCAGGCGGGATCGTCTGCCGTGCCGGCCCGCGGTTGCGGTCGGCGGATCATGGCGTGGAGGTCGGCCCCCGCCGGAACCATTGGATACACTGCATCTTCCCGTTCGACCTGGAACTCGATCAGCACCGTTCCTTCCGTCTCCTGAGCCTGCCGCACGACCTTCTCGATCTCGCCCCGGCTGGTGCAGCGCAGACCGGTCAGGCCGTGCGCCTCCGCCAGCTTGATGAAGTCGGGGTTGTGCATCGGGGTGGCCGCATAGCGACGCTTATAGAAGAACTCCTGCCACTGGCGCACCATCCCCAGGAAGTTGTTGTTGATCACGGCGATGTTGATTTTGATGCCCTCCTGAGCGCAGGTGGAGAGCTCGGAGGCCGTCATCTGGAAGCCGCCATCGCCCACGATGGCCCATACTTCCGCGTCAGGGCGTGCAAACTTGGCCCCGATGGCGGCGGGCAGCCCGAAGCCCATCGTGCCCAGCCCGCCCGACGTGATCAGTGTGCGCGGCTTGTCGTGCCGGTAGTACTGCGCTTCCCACATCTGATGCTGTCCGACGTCGGTCACCACCAGCGCCTCGCCGTTGGTGTAGTGCCACAGGTCGTTGATCACATGGGCGGTGTAGAGATGTCCGCTGTCCGGGAGGCGCTGGATGTCGCGCACGGCGGAGTCACCCTTGAGTTCGTCAATGTACTCCAGCCAGGCCTTCCGGTCGCCCGCTTCGACGGCGGGCAGGAGGGTCTCCAGAGTCTCCCGCAGGTCGCCGACGATGCCCACGTCCACGCGCACGTTCTTGTTGATCTCCGAGGGATCGATGTCTACGTGAATCTTGCGGGCATACGGAGCATAGGTCTTGAGGTTGCCCGTTACGCGGTCATCAAAGCGCATTCCGAAGGCCAGCAGCAGGTCGGCCTCCTGAATCGCGGTGTTGACCCATGCCTCCCCGTGCATGCCCATCATGCCCAGATTGAGGGGATGGCTGGCCGGGAAGCCCCCGATGCCGAGCAGCGTCACCGCAACGGGAATTTGCGTCTTCTCGACGAACTCTCTCAGCACGCTCATCGCGCCCGACATGATGACGCCGTGCCCGGCCAGAATGACGGGCCGCTCTGCCGCGTTGATCAACTCCACGGCCCGCTTGATCTCATCGGGCAGGACGCGCAGGTCTGGCCGGTAGCCGGGTAGCGAGACGGGCGTGTCGTCCCATTCCCAGTCAACCGTCCCCTGCTGTGCGTCCTTGGCGATGTCCACCAGCACGGGGCCGGGCCGCCCGGAGCGGGCGATATAGAACGCCTCGCGCAGCGTGGGGCCGATGTCCTCCGTCCGTGTGACGAGGTAGTTGTGCTTGGTGATCGGAAGCGTGATGCCTGTTACGTCTGTCTCCTGAAAGGCGTCGCTTCCGATTGCCCCGCTCGCAACCTGCCCCGTGATGCACACAATGGGGGACGAGTCCATCATCGCCGTTGCGATTCCGGTCACCAGGTTAGTTGCGCCGGGGCCGGAAGTCGCCATCGCCACGCCCACTTTTCCAGAGGCGCGGGCGTACCCGTCGGCCGCGTGGGCCGCGCCCTGCTCGTGCCGTGTGAGCACGTGCCGGACCGGATAATCCAGCATGGCGTCATAGGTCGGGAGGATCGCCCCGCCGGGGTAGCCGAATACGATCTCCACACCCTCGCGGGTCAACACCTCCCAGATAATCTGTGCGCCGGTTCGTTTCATTTCTCTCCTCCTTAAAAGTAATCTGTTAATCCACCAGAACGGCCCCGGTTGAGGCGCTGGTGACCATTCTGGAATAACGACGTAGCCATTTACTCTCTATCCGGGGTTCGAAGGGGGGTAGCGCGGCCAGTCGCGCCCTGATCTCTTCTTCGCTCAGCCGGACGTTCAGCGTGCGGGCGTCCAGATCGATCTCGATCACATCGCCGGGCCGGAGGGCGGCGATCGGGCCGCGTGCCGCCGCCTCCGGGCTGACGTGCCCGATACACGCGCCGCGCGTCCCGCCGGAGAACCGCCCATCGGTGATCAGGGCCACTTTATCGCCCAGCCCCATCCCCATGATCGCGCTGGTCGGGCTGAGCATCTCCTGCATCCCCGGCCCGCCCGCCGGGCCTTCGTAGCGGATCACGACCACCTCACCCGCCTGCACCTCTCCGTTGTAGATGCCGCGCAGGGCGTCATCCTGGCTCTCATAGATGCGGGCCGGGCCGCTAAAGCGGCGCATGGAAGGGGCCACCGCGCCGGTCTTGACCACTGCCCCATCAGGGGCCAGGTTGCCGAACAGCACAGCCAGCCCGCCCCGTTCGGAGTACGGGTCCGAGCGGGGCCGGATCACCTCATAATCGCTCACCTGCGAGTCGGAGAGGTTCTCACCCAGCGTCCGACCTGTGACGGTGAGACGGTCAAGGTGCAGCGTGTTCCCATCACGGCTTAGCTCATGCAGCAGAGCCGGGATGCCTCCCGCACGGTGCAGGTCTTCCATGTGCCAGTGCGAGGCGGGGCTGATCTTGCACAGATGCGGGACTCGATCGGCGATCTGGTTAATGCGATGCAGGTCATACTCGATACCGGCTTCGTGTGCGATGGCGAGCAGATGCAAAACGGTATTCGTGCTGCCGCCCATCGCCATATCAAGCGCGAAGGCATCATCGAAGGCTTCCGGCGTGGCGATCTGGCGCGGGGTGAGGCCCATCTCCAGCAGGCGCATGAGCTGGTGGGCGGCCTGCTCGGCCAGCCGGTTCCGTTCCTCCGTCTGGGCCAGCGCCGAGCCGTTGAAGGGCAACGCCATCCCCAGCGCCTCCATGATGCAATTCATGCTGTTGGCCGTGAACATGCCGCTGCACGATCCGCATGAGGGGCATCCGAAATCTTCCAGCGTCTTGAGTTCGGCCTCGTCAATCTTGCCCGCCTTGTACGCGCCAACCCCTTCAAAGACGCTGATCAGGTCTACCGTGCGCCCGTCCGGGGTGCGTCCGGCAGGCATCGGCCCACCGCTGATGAAGATGGTGGGAATATCGAGCCGCATGGCGGCCATGAGCATACCGGGAATGATCTTGTCACAGTTGGGGATGCAGATCATGGCGTCGAAACAGTGAGCGGAGATCATCGTCTCGACGCTATCGGCGATCAACTCGCGGCTGGGGAGCGAGAACTTCATCCCGCCATGCCCCATCGCGATGCCGTCATCAACGCCAATGGTGTTGAACTCAAAGGGGACTGCGCCCGCCGCCCGCACGGCGTCCTTAACGATCTTGCCGAACTCCTGAAGGTGCACATGTCCGGGGATGATGTCCACATACGAGTTGACGACCGCCACAAAGGGCTTGGTCATATCTTCGTCGCGGACGCCCGTCGCCTTCAGGAGGGCGCGGTGTGGCGCGCGCTCCACGCCCCGCTTGATCTGGTCGGAGCGCATCGTGCGGGTCGAGGGAGCGGTGGTGGGGGGCTTTTCCGGTTCAGCCATTGTAACATTCCATCAGGGCGTCACGGGTGGCGGTATCGGCCTTTTCGCCTCTCCGCCGGGGCTCATCGGTGCGGGTCGGGGTCGTCTCCGCCCGCCGCTCAAACTCGGCAAACCAGGCATCCCAGGGCGTCGGCGCGGAATGGCTGCTGCCTCCGGGGGTGCCCCTGTCTCCGGGGGTCGGTCCGGTGCTGGCTGTCATGGTGACTCCTCCTTCTCTCCTCGCTGCAAAGATGCGGGTAACAAAAAAGCCGCCTTCCTGCGAGGCGGCTCTCCGTTATACTGACCTGCTGGTTCTCAGTGCGCTTGTCGGTCTCCCCTGCGCGTCTCTCTGGCCGGAACCGGTGCAGCCGCCATCGCATCCTCCTCACCGATAATAAGGATGAGGAGGCTAATGAGCAGGACGATAAGGCCGAGAAGGGCGCTCAGGATACCGCTATGCGATGGCACGAAACCGTTCTTCCTCCTGCGAAACGCTCACATAAACCAGAAACGCCCCCCGGTTCGGGGGGCGTCTTACGTTCGCGCGTCTGTAGCCGCCACCTACCCAACCGGGCTCAGCCTCTCAAGGCCAATAAGGCCGAGAAGCAGGACAGGCAGGCTGATAATAAGCTGGTTGTTGTAGTGGCCGGTCATGATGTCAGACACTCACTTAATCCGTAATTGCCCGCTATCCTATCACACCTGGGCATGTGATGTCAACCCCTTTTTCCAGAAAAAGTGCGAAAAAGCACGAAATCGAGACTGAGCGGCGCGGCTATCCATAGGGAAGGCGCTCCGCACGCCGGATCGCCGTGTGGAGAAACAGCGTCACCAGCCCGATCTGGAAGAGCATAACCACGAACAACCAGACAGCTCCGACTCCGGCCCCGCCCAGAACGACGAGGGCAGGCCGCACCAGAAGAGCCTGTAGCCAGGATGGAGGCCCGTTGAAGGCCAGAAAAGGCCCCAGCGTCAGAGAGAGGATGGTTGAGACCACCTGGCTCAGGACATAGCCCGCCGTGCCCAGAGCGACTCTCAACCCTCCGGCGGCCAGAAGCCCGCCGACCCGCGTCCGGGCCAGCGAAGAGCCCAGCATCCCGACTGCCGAGAACAGAAGAATGCTGAGGAAGGGCCGGAGCAGGTAGTACAGAAGCCACAGCAGGCCGACTATCCCGACGCTCAGGACATCCAGCAACAGGAGAACGACCGATGGCGAGACAGAGGGAACATCGGAAAGCACGACCGATGGGGTCGCTCCCTCCACCGTGGTAAGGGAGAGCGTCAGAGTGAGAACAGTGCCCCCGACGAGGAGGAGGCGAAGCGCCACCAGAAAGAGGAGCGGGTCGCGCAACTGGCGAAACGCCGCCCCGAATTTCGCCAGTACGATCTCGCGGGCCGAAAGGGGCGTCACCCGCAGGAGTTTATAGGTCTCGGCCTCAACCTCGGCACTGATCACCGTCGCCGTGAGGGCCGTCGCCAGCAGGCCGAGCAGCCAGTGGATCAACCCCTGGGTGAAGAACAACGCCACCAGGGCGGCAGACATCGCGATCAGCCACCCCTCGGAGCTCGTCCCTCCGACGGAGAGCATCGTCAGCATGCCGCACAGGGCTGAGACGACGAAGGTTCCAACCGCCAGTAGCGGCAGGCAGCCTCCCCTGAGTTTTCGCCAGAAGCGCAGGTAGGCCCAGCCTGAGAGCTCTCTCCGGTAGAGGGGGTGGTTCGTCCGGCCTGTGATGAAGGCCCATAGTTCGGGCAGTAGCATCTTCATGAAGGGAATTATATCCCCGAAAGGCGCTCCACGCCGGACGCACGGGGCGGCTGGCGTCCTTCTGCGGGGGCTGCTACAATCCGGCCTGGTAATCTACCGAACAGGGGCAGTCTTTGTAGCATGCCACAGGAACCCTATCAGACGCTCTCCTCGCGGGTTGTCTGGCGCACGCCCTGGTACACCCTCCGCGAGGATCGGATCCGCCTGCCCGATGGCAGCGACGGCGTCTATACGGTCGTGGAGAGACCGGGTGCGGTCTGGATCGTGCCGCTTCTCTCCGATGGCCGCATGGTTCTGATCAGGAATTACCGCTACACGGTGCGCCGCTGGCTCTGGGAAGTTCCCGCCGGGGGATTACCTGAGGACAGGACGCCGGAAGAGACCGCCCGAAAAGAACTATCGGAGGAGATCGGCGGGCAGGCCTCCGGCATTGAACTGGTCGCGACGTTCTACACAACCGCCGGAATTAGCAACGAGCGTGCTTTTGTCTTTCTGGCGCGGGGCGTCACGCTGGGGCAGCCAGACCGCGAACCGACGGAAGTCATGGAGCGACATATCTTCCCCGTCAGCCAGGTCATGCAGATGATTCGAGATGGTACGATCTCCGACGGGCCGAGCGCGCTGGCGATTCTGCTCTGTGCGCCCCACTTCGGGTTTGAATGGTAACAGGAAGAAATGTTGCGTGCCGTTATCTTCGATATGGATGATACGCTTATTGACTGGAGCCAGCGCGAGGGGGGCTGGCCCATTCAAAAGCACTTGCAGCCGATCTACGAGTATCTTCTGGCGGCGGGATACGTTCTGCCTCCTCTGGACTGGGTGGCAGGCATCTACCACCAGCAGGCTCAGGCCGCCTGGGCCAGAGCCGTCCCCCCCGACTGGGACGCCCCGCGCCAGATCGACATCCTGCGCGAGACGCTCATCGCCCTGGAGCTGGATATACAGGCCCTCGACATCGAATACCTGCAACGTCTCTTCGCCTGGGATGTTGTGCCGGGGGTTCGGGTCTTTGAAGACGCCGAAACGGTGCTTCGGACCATCCGTGCGGCGGGTCTGCGCACCGGCCTGTTGACCAACACATCGCTTCCGATCTGGATGCGCGACGCCGAGTTGCGGGCTTTCGGCCTGCTGGAGTATCTGGAAGTCCGCATCACGGCGGGTGACGTGGGCAAGATCAAGCCCCATCCCCGGCCCTTCCACTTTGTGGCCGAGCGGCTGGGCGTGCAGCCGGAGGAAGCCGTTTATGTGGGCGACCGGCTGTACGATGACGTGGTCGGCGCGCTGGCTGCCGGGATGCGTGCCGTCTGGGTGCGCCGCTCCCGATACGAGGGGGAGGGGGAGATTCGCCCCCACGCAACGATTGACTCGCTGACCGACTTACTGCGCGTCCTTGATGAATGGCATCCCGGCTGGCGGGAGAATCACAATGACACTTAAGGCTGTTCTGTTCGATCTGGGCGGTACGCTGCTCCACTACCAGGACTCCCGGGAACCCGATCCCCGGCACCCTTTCCGGCGTGTGACAATGGCCGGGATCGGAAACATCATCGGGCATCTGGCCGCCAACGGTCACCGGCTCCCTCCCTTCGAGGAACTCGGCCCCATCTTCGACCACCATATCGGCCTCGCCTACCGTGCCGCTGTCAGCGAACTGCGCGGGGGGAGCATCGAAACCCCGATCCGTGCCGCTCTGGCCGAGATCGGCGTCGAGGTGGACGAGGGTAGCTGGGCTGAACTCCGGCCCCTCCTCTACCGCGCCGTTGACGAGATCGTCTCTCCCCGGCAGGGATTGAGGGAAACGCTCACCGCCCTTCAGGAAGCCGGTTTCCAGATGGGGATCGTCTCCAACACTTTCTGGGCCTCCGACCTGCACGATCGGCATCTCTCGCGCTATGACCTGATGGAGTTCTTTCCGGTCCGCATCTACTCCTGCGACATGCCCTTCCTCAAGCCCCATCCCGCCATCTTCAACACGGCCCTTGAGCGGCTGGGGGTGTTGCCGGAAGAGGCCGTCTATGTGGGAGACCGCCCCGATGTGGATGTGGCAGGCGCTCAGAAGGCCGGGATGCGCGGCGTCCTGATCCGCTCTCCCTACCGGCTGGAGGAACCCGACGGCGTGGAGCCTGACGCCGTCATCAACGAGCTGCCGGAGTTGCCCCCCCTTCTTCAGGCGTGGCAGGGTCGCCCGTGATGACCAGTCCGGAGCCGGTCGCCTATCTCTTTTACGGCGAGGATGAGCCGCGCCTGCGGGAGCATCTGGAGGCGTTCCTCGGCGAGCTGGGCGATCCGGAGATGATCTCTCTCAACACCACCCGCCTGAGCGGCGAGAGCGCTCAGCTCGGCGACATCCAGACCGCATCCGGGACGCTGCCTTTCCTCTCCGATGTCCGCCTGACGCTGGTGGAGAACCTGACGGAAACGAACAATGGCCGCGCTCTGTTAGATCACCTGCCGGGCGTGCTCGCCGATGTGCCGGAGTGGTCACGGCTGGTTTTTGTCGAGGTCGGCCTGCAGACATCCGGCCCGGCGGGCTCGCCTGCCGAGCGCAAGCGTAAAAGCGTCCGGCAACAGGCGCTCAGGAAACTGATCAGCCTGATCGAGAATGATCCGCGTGGCAGAGTCTTCGCCTTTGATGCCCCCCGCGACTTTGTGAGCTGGATCACCGATCGGGCGGTCTCACACGGGGCGGCCATCGAACCCGACGCCGCGCGTGAACTGGCCGCGCGGCTGGGCGGCGACCTCTCACTGGCCGATGTCGAACTGGAGAAACTGGCGACCTACGCGGGCGGCGAACGCCCCATAACCGTTGAAGACGTTCACCTCCTGACGCCTTACTCGCCGGAGGCCAACATCTTTCAGATGGTTGACGCGCTGGGTCAGCGCAACGGACAGATGGCCCTCCGCCTGTTGCGTCACCTGCTCGACGAGGGGGACGAACCGCTCCGCATTTTCGGCATGATCGTGCGCCAGTACCGCCTGTTGATTCAGATGCGTGAGCATCTGGACGAAGGCGGTTCAGTGAACAGCGCCCCGCAGGCCCTCGGCATTCACTCTTTCGTCGCCCGGAAGATGGCGCAGCAGTCCCGGCGTTACGGCATGGCGACGCTTGAGCGCATCTACCGGTTCCTTCTGGAGCTAGACCTTGAGATTAAGAGCGGCAGGGTGGAGCCTGAACTGGCTCTGGAGATGCTCGTCACGCGGCTGGCGGGGCGGGGATAATCCCCTGAATCGCGGAGAGCCGGGTCACGCCGATCCCCGGCTCTCTTTTAAAAGGAGGAGAAGAAGAGATTTTCGCCCTTCAATGCTAATGATAGTCTATCCCCTGTGCCTCGCCTTGCCGCTGAATCTACGCTTCCCCTACGGAACCCCTACGCCCCCTCGGGCCCGATTCGCGACTCCAGATTGCTTACAACTTTCCTCTTCCGGGGCCGTATAATATTAGAGACGATTGGATTATCAGCCGGGACTGCAGCACCCCGAATGTGCGGGTCTGATCTGCCGGGGTGCTTACTTATTCTGCTGTCCGCTGTGCGAAATGTGCAGGTGTGGTGTGAGTACCGATCAGGAACTGGTCGCTCGCGTCTTGGACGGAGATCGGAACGCGTTTGCTCAACTGGTGGAGACCTATCAACGTCCTGTCTATAATCTGACATACCGGATGCTGGGTGACCCGCGCGAGGCGGAAGATGCCGCTCAGGAAGCTTTTCTGCGTGCCTACAAACACCTGGAGCGTTACGACCCGTCGCGCTCGTTCAAAACGTGGCTGCTCTCGATTGCTTCCAACTATTGCATTGACCGCCTGCGCAAGCGGCGGCTGACGTGGCTCTCAATTGACGAGCCTCTGCCTCCGCACCCTTCCCTCACCAGTGACGCGCCCGATCCGGAAACCTCGCTGATCGACAGCGAGCGCAACAGGGCCGTTCAGGAGCTACTCGAAAGCCTGGCCCCCGATTATCGGGCTGCGATCGTCTTGCGCTACTGGTATGATATGTCTTATGCTGAAATAGCAGAGATGCTTGAGACGACCGAAAGTGCGATCAAATCTCGCCTGTTCCGGGCACGCCAGATGCTGGCCCAGCGTGTCCGCGCAGGGGATGCCTCGGAACTGTTTATGGCGATGGAGAGTGCATGATGGCACATGATCCCTACGCTCTGATGATCAGCCTGTCTCTGGACGGGCTGCTGGACGCCGAAGAAGAAGAAGACCTGCACCGGCACGTTCAGAACTGCCCGACCTGCGCCGGAGTCTGGCGGGATATGAGCACTCTGGACCGCGTGCTCAACTCCAGTGGGGAGCTCGCCCCGCCCCCGAACTTCACTCTGGGGGTCATGGCCCGGATAGAGAGCTACGAGACGCAGCGACGCCTGTCGCCCTGGTTTGCCCTCTTCGCAGTCATGATCATGCTCTCGGCGGTGGTCAGTGTCGGGGCTCCGATCGCGCTCTTCGTATCAGGGCTGTATCGGCGGCTCTTCGAGTTGCCTTTTCTGGGGAGCTGGCTCAGCTTCGGCCTCCACATGGTCTCTCTGATCCAGTCGAGCATCCGCATCGCCCTCGGCACGGTGATTGACTGGCTTACCCTCCTCACCGCCGATCCGGCGGCGCTGGCCGTTGTGATCTCTGCCCTCGTTCTGGCCTCTACATGGATCGGCCTGCTGGAGGGAATGAAGGCCGCCCCTGCCCGAAGCCGATCACCCCGTTAGCGATACAACTTTCCACGCGACGTTCTTTGTACCGGACACACAGGAGCGATCACTCCCGATCTCTCCTGTTTATCGTGTCCGGGGTCAGACGCTCTGGAGGCCCCCGACGGCAGATTGAAACTCCCGCTCCAGAACGTTACACTTGCCGTAGAATCTGTGAGGAAAGGGTTTTTTGTGACACGACCACTCATTCTCGTGACGAACGATGATGGCATTGACTCCCCGGGGCTGGCGGCTGCCGCCCTCGCGCTCGACTCGCTGGGAGACCTGCTGATCATCGCCCCCCGCACCCAGCAATCAGGGGCCGGGCGCAGTATGCCCCTTCACCACGACGGAAGGCTGTTCGAGACGACCGTCACCGCTCAGGGACGCACGTGGAAGGCCTACGCCGCCCACGCCTCTCCGGCCCAGGCCGTCCAGCACGCCCTGCTTGAGCTGATCACCGACCGGCGTCCGAAGCTGGCCGTCTCCGGCATCAATTACGGAGAGAACGTCGGGACAGCGGTCACGATCTCTGGAACGGTCGGGGCCGCTCTGGAGGCTGCCGCTCACGGCGTGCCTGCGCTGGCCGTCTCGCTTCAGGTGGACAGAGACCTGCACCTCTCGAACAGCGCTCAGGTTGATTTCAGCGCTGCCGCCTACTTCACGCGCTTCTTTGCCGGGCGCTGGCTCAAGAAGCCCCCGCCCCCCGATGTGGACGTTCTCAAGATAGACGTTCCGGCCAGCGCCACCTCCGAGTCGCGCTGGCGCATCACCCGCCTTGAGAAGCGTCCCTACTACATCCCCCTGCCGCCCGTTCGCAAGCGGCTGGAGGACGAAGGCCGGATCGGCTATACGATGGTTTACGATCACGCCTCGGACATCAACACCGACGCCGGAGCGCTGGTGCATGGCTTTGTCGCCGTGACGCCCCTCAGCCTCGACATGACATCAAGGGTGGATTTCGCAGAACTGGCGCGGATGTTGAACGATCCCTAGTCGGTCTGTGAGGCCCCACCGACTTTGCGATAGAGTCTGGGGTGTCGGGGGAGCGTCCGGTTGCGGGGCGAGGACAACCGGCCCTGAACGTCCGAATGCTCCCACAGGGCAGGCAGATCGTCCGAATAGTTTGTTTCAACAGGGAGGAGTGAGCAATGGCTGTACCTGAACGCCCCGGCGGCGTCACGTTCAAAGGAGTTCCCCATACGGTGCGCGGCCCCGTCCTTCAGGTCGGGCAGAAAGCGCCGGATTTTACCGTGATCGCCAACGACCTCAGCGAGGTATCTCTGGCCGACACGGCGGGCAAAATCCGCCTGATCAGCGTGGTTCCATCGCTGGATACCGGCCTCTGCGATGCGCAGACCCGCCGCTTTAACGAGGAGGCCACCGGCTTCAGCGACGAGGTGGTTGTGCTGACCATCAGCGCCGATCTCCCCTTTGCTCAGAAACGCTGGTGCGCGGCGGCAGGTGTTGATCGGGTGCAGACCCTCTCCTGCCATCGGGACATGGCCTTTGCCGATGCCTACGGCGTACACGATGTTGATTTCCGGTGGTGTCAGCGGGCGATCTTCATCGTTGATCGGGATGACATTATCCGCTACGTCGAGTACGTGCCGGAGATCGCGCAGCCGGTCAACTTTGAAGCGGCGCTGGGAGCGCTCAGGGAATTGATCTCGTCCGATTCTTGATCCCGACACAGATAAGGAGAATGCTTTCCCATGGATCCACGTGTGGAGAAAATGGCCGGGGTGATGGTGAACTATTCCGTCGCAATCCGGCCCGGCGATCTGGTTATGATCCATCCATACGATCCCCTGGCCTCACCTCTGGCGCTGGCGGTGTATAAACATGTCCTGCAGGCCGGGGGGAATGCCGTCTTCCGAATGGCTCCCAGTGGGGCCAGCGAGATTTTCTACCGCTATGCCAGCGATGAGCAACTCGACTTCACCGACCCCTCGTTCCTGTGGCTCATGGAGAACATTGACGTTCGGATCGCTATCAACGCTCCGGCAAACACCAGAGCGCTGACGAACGTTGACCCGAAACGTCTGAGCCGCTCCGGCAGGGCGCAGGAGCCGATCTCGCAGACTTTCTTCAGGCGTCAGGCGACCGGCGAACTGCGCTGGGTGCTGACCCAGTACCCGACTCAGGCGGCAGCGCAGGACGCGGAGATGAGCCTCACGGAGTATGAAGAGTTCGTCTACGGGGCGGTGCTGGTGAATCCTGACGATCCGGTCGCCTACTGGCAGGAGAAATCAGCCGGGCAGCAACGGCTGGGGGACTGGTTGAAGGGGAAAGACAGGGTCGAGGTCAGGGGCGAGAACGTTGATCTGACCCTTTCGATCAGGGATCGGGTTTTCATCAACGCCGATGGCAAGAAGAACCTTCCAGATGGGGAGATTTTCACCGGCCCGGTTGAGGATTCGGTCAACGGCTGGGTGCGCTTCACCTATCCCGCCATCCACAACAACCGTGAGGTGGTGGGCGTCGAACTGACGTTTGAACAGGGTAAGGTCGTCAGGGCGACGGCGGAAAAAGGCGAGGACTACCTTAACGCCATTCTGGACACCGACCCCGGAGCGCGTTATCTGGGCGAGTTCGCCATCGGGACGAACGAGGCCATCCAGCGCTTCACCCGCAACATCCTCTTCGACGAGAAGATCGGCGGCACGATTCACATGGCGGTTGGGGCCGGGTATCCCGACACCGGCTCAAAGAATAAGTCCGCCATTCACTGGGATATGATCTGCGACATGCGCTCCGGCGGCGAGATTCTGGTGGATGGTGAGCTTTTCTACAGGGACGGCCAGTTTCAGGTGTAACGTGAAGCAGGCCTTCACAGGCAGGAGGGGTGAGCTGGCTAGGCGGCTGGCTCACCCTCGTTTTCTTCCATGCGGGCCAGCATGTCGGCGAGGGGGGCCAGCTTCGCCCAGTCCCGGTTACGGGCATAGGCGACGGCCAGCGTCTCCAGCGTCAGCCGCTCTCCCGGCGACTCGGCTACCTGTGCCTCCAGGAAGGCGACCACTTTGGGCGGGACGGGCTTATCGTCCCAGAAGAGCGCCTCATAGGCCTTCCGCAGCTTCTCGACGAAGGCCGTCATGCGAGCATATTCGCGCCGCTCCCGTATGAGCCACTGGATCGTCTCGACCAGTTCGCCTTCTTGAAGGGGCTTGATGAGGTAATCGCGTGCTCCGGCCCGCATCGCATGGCGGATGTCGTCCACGTCGTTCACAACGGAGAGCATGATCACCTGCGTGTGTTCATTCTCCAGCAGGATGGCCCGCGTGGCATCGGCCCCGTCAAAGCCGGGCATATCGTAGTCCATCACAACCACGTCGGGCTGATGCTCCTTCGCAAGGGCGACGGCCTCCTGCCCCGTTGTTGCGGTGGCGACGATCTCGATCTCCGGCTCGGAGGCGAGCATCTGTCCGATCGCGGCCAGCGAATCGGGCATGTCGGTGGCGATCAACAGCTTAATGGTCGGCTCGTTCATAAAAGGGCCTCGCACTCTCAGAGTGATAATGGCGATCCGGCTGGCCCTAACTGTAGCAGCGAGACCGGGGAAAAGTCAAC
>DRKO01000067.1 GCA_011051745.1 Chloroflexota bacterium
CCTCGCTCAACTGGGAGGCTGGGTCCCCCGCAAGCACGCCCGCCCTGGCAAGACCATCCTCACCCGCGGCCTGCGCCGCCTGCTTGACCTGCTTGCCGCACGCACCATCCTGACCGAGTACCTCAACCAGCATGGGGAATTGCCCCCTCAAGTCGCCGCTTTTCTCCCTGATGATTTCTGGTAGCCCTAATTATGTACAACTTTCAAGAAAAACACTTGACTGAAAAGAGAACTTCCCTTATACTCGAATTATATGGAACCGGTTCCAAGCAATGATCGTGCATGGTTGCGAGGGGATAAACGGCCCTTCGTGATCGCCCGAAGTACGGTCACCGGAAGACGCTCTTCCCGCAAGCGATAAGGTTGCGGACCGTACTCAGGCAAGGGGCTATGTCCAGAACATACACCATCCGTGACGTGGCGAAGAGGGCAGGAGTCGGAGTCGGGACCGTCTCCCGCGTGCTGAACGATCACCCCTCGGTCAGCGAGGAGACCCGCCAGAAGGTTCTGGCCGCCATCGAGGAGCTGGACTTCCATCCCAGCCCGGTTGCCCGCCAGCTTTCAGCAGGGGGAAAGACGCTTGCGATCGGAATCATCGCACCCTTCTTCACCCGACCGGCGTTCGTCGGCAGGCTGGAAGGGATCGAGGCCGTTCTGGCACAGAGCGAGTACGATCTGGTTCTGTACAACGTCGAGACCCCGGAGCAGCAGGCCAGCCTTTTTCGAAAGGTTCCCTACGAGCGGCGGGTTGACGGCCTCATCATCATCTCACTGACGCCTTCCAATGAGGATGTAAAGCGTTTTGAGCGGTACGGAATGCCGGTCGTGCTGCTTGACACCAGCCATCCCGATCTGCCAAGCATCACGATTGACGATGTGGACGGAGGGAAGCAAGCAACCAGACACCTCGTTGAATTAGGACACCGGCGCATCGCCTACATCAGCGACCCCCTGGACAATCCTTTCGGGTTCCGCTCCAGCGCACTCCGTCTGGAGGGATACCGGGAAATGCTGGCAGAGTGCGGCATCGAGTTCAGGCCTGACTACCACAGACAGGGCGAGCATGGCCGCCATGTCGCCCACCACCTCACCCAGGAGCTTATGGCGCTCCCCGACCCCCCCACCGCGATCTTTGCCGCCAGCGACACGCAGGCCCTGGGCGCGATTGAGGCCATTCGCCAGATGGGGCTGAGAGTCCCGGAAGATATCTCCGTGATCGGCTACGATGATATCGAGGTGGCCGCTTATGTGGGATTGACGACCATCCGGCAACCGATGTATCAGTCCGGCGTGGAGAGCGTCAAGGCGCTTTTCCAGCTTCTGGACGAGGAGAACCCGTCTCTGCCCGCTTCTTACACATTGCCGGTTCAACTCATCGAGCGGGAGACCACAGGGCCGCCAGCGGCGGCCTGAGAGAGGCGCGAGAACCACCAGACGTGTTTATTTGTCAGTGTGTGGAACCGGTTCCACGCGCTGAAATCCGGTCAAGAACGATCGTCAGAAGGACAGGTAAGTAAGGAGGGTCTCAATTCGCTAAAAAACACTGGCAGGCAACGATGATCCCAAACGGGAACGGTGGAAGAACTTCGCCGAACGTTCGTTTGCGTTCACATTAACCCGACTGAGGAGGAAAAAATGCCCCGGAAGAAACTTTTCGTCACCCTGCTTCTGCTGCTGGCCGCCGTGCTGGTGCTGAGCGCCTGCGGCGGAGCAGCCGCCCCGCAGGAAGAAGCTCCTGAGGAGGCCGCACCTGAGGAGGCCGCTCCGGCAGAGGAAGCCGCGCCTGAAGAAGAAGCCGCGCCTGAAGAAGCGGCGGGCGAGGAAGCGGTCACCGTGACCCTGTGGTTCCACTCAGGGCGCGGCTCAGAGCGCGACGCCCTGAGCCAGATTCTGGATAACTTCGCCGCCGAGCGCAGCGACATCGTCGTGGACGCGGTGGAACTGCCAGAAGGCGACTACAATCAGCAGGTGCAGGCGGCAGCCGTCGCCGGCGATCTGCCGTGCGTGCTTGACTTCGATGGTCCCTTCCTGTACAACTACGCCTGGGGCGGGTTCCTGACCCCGATCGGCGACTACGTCTCCGACGAGATGCAGGCCGACTTCCTGCCCTCGATCATCAATCAGGGGACCTACAACGGGCAGCTCTACAGCCTCGGCCAGTTTGACTCCGGGCTGGCACTCTGGGCACGCAAGTCGTATCTGGAAGCCGCCGGTGTGCGCATCCCCACCATTGATGACCCCTGGACCCGCGAGGAGTTCGAGGAAGCACTGGCCGCTCTGCAGGAGTTGCCGGAGGTCGAGTACGCGCTTGACATGAAGATGAACTACGGTCGTGGTGAGTGGTTCACCTACGGCTTCTCCCCCATCCTCCAGAGCTTCGGCGCTGACCTGATCGACCGTGAGACCTACGAAACGGCAGAGGGCGTGCTGAACGGGCCTGAGGCCGTCGCCGCGATGGAGATGGTGCAGGGCTGGTTTGAGGCGGGCTACGTCAACGCCGAACCGGCGGGCGACACCGACTTCGTGGACGGCAAGTCCGCGATTAGCTGGGTCGGCCACTGGGTGGCGCCGGACTACATGGACGCGCTGGGCGATGACCTGCTCCTGCTCCCCATGCCCGACTTCGGGGAAGGCCCCAAGACCGGAATGGGCTCCTGGAACTGGGGGATCACCAGCCAGTGCCCGAACCCCGATGCAGCCTGGGAGGTGCTGGAGTTCATCCTGCAGCCTGAGCAGATTCTGATCATGACCAACGCCAACGGGGCCGTACCCGCTCGCTTCTCGGCCATCGAGCAGTCCGAGCTGTACGCCGAGGGCGGGATGCTGAACCTCTACGTCCAGCAGATCGAGCGTGGCTTTGCCGTGCCGCGCCCCATCACGCCCGCCTACCCGACCATCACAACCGCCTTCGCCGAGGCGTTCGACAACATCGTTCACGGCGCTGACGTTCAGGAAGAGCTGGACAAGGCCGTGGATAAGATCGATCAGGACCTGATGGAAAACGACTACTACCGGTAAACACCGGACGTTCCGGCCAGGGGATGGTCACACATCCCCTGGCGCTTTCTTTACACCCGTACACACGCAGCTTGGAAGGTGGGGAACCGATGGCTGTAGCGGAGCAAGAAACAACCGTTGTGGCCGGGGCAGGAGAGCGCTTCTCCAGATGGCGGCGGAGGGAGGGGACTCTGGCCTGGCTCTTTATGGCTCCGGCGGCGCTGGGGCTGCTGATCTTCCTGATCATCCCTTTTTTGATGGCCTTCACTCTCAGCCTGACCAACACCCGCCTGATCTCGCCCGAACCACCCCGCTTTGTGGGCCTCGATAACTACGCCCGACTCTTCCGCGTGGCGGTCATCCCGCTGGAACCGGTGATCGACGAGGAAACGGGGCAGGTTCAACTGGACGAGGACGGGAACGTCGTCTACCCGCGTGCGCGGAGCATCCTCCGGGGAGACGAGAGATACAGGGGGTTGCAGGAACTCGCCCAGCCCGACCTGTTCGGCAGGCATTATCTGGTCGCCGTCGGGGACCCCACGTTTGTCCGGGCGCTGAGGAACAACTTCTACTTCGTTCTGATCGTCGTCCCCCTGCAAACCAGCTTCGCGCTGCTGCTCGCCCTGCTCGTCAACCAGAAGATTCGGGGGGCGAACCTCTACCGGACGATCTACTTCAGCCCGGTGGTCACCACGATGGTGGTCGTCGCGGTGGTGTGGACGTTTCTCTACAACCCCGGCGCGGGCACAATCAACGCCTTTATCCAGACCGTGACTTTCGGGCTGGTGGGGCCTCAGGACTGGCTCAACGATCCGGCTCTGGCGTTCCCCTCCATTATGGTGCTTTCCATCTGGCAGGGGGTCGGCTTCCAGATGGTGATCTTTCTGGCCGGTCTGCAGGAGATTTCGGAGGAGATTTACGAGGCGGCGGCCATTGACGGCTGCAACCGGATTCAGGAGTTCTTCCGCATCACCCTGCCCCAGCTACGGAACACCACGATCTTTGTCGTGATCGCGACGACGATTCTGGCCTTCCAGTTGTTCACCCAGGTGGACGTGATGACAAAGGGCGGCCCCGGTGATGCCACCGTGACGACCATCCTACACGTCGTCAACGAAGGGTTCCGCCAGCA
>DRKO01000068.1 GCA_011051745.1 Chloroflexota bacterium
CTCTGGAGGGGATAATCCCGCCCTTTGTCTCGCCCTGCTCATCGTCTGGTAAGGGAGGTTCGGACAGGAGCGATGCATCAGGAGATAGACCGCCTGCCCTCACATCTGAAGGGCTTAGCGGTGGGATAGGGCCGTCGGTAGGATGCGGGTAAATCTCAACTGGCCGCTGGCGTGAGGGACGGGAAGACTGTTCCGTCTTGAGAGGGGGCATGCCCCGCGGCGGCGTTTCCTGACCGGTGGAGGTGTCGTCCTCCTGGTGGGGAGGTTCCTCTGTAAGCGGCCCGGTGGTCTCCCTGTCGCGGTCATGGCTGGGAACCGGGATGCCCAGTTCCTCGATGCGCTTCCAGTGCTCCGCCTCCTCTTTCGCCTTCTCCCCGGCGCTCATCAAGCGCTCAAGACGGCTTTTCGTCTTGTGCTGTTTCTCCTCGTCCTGCGCCTCTTCAGATGGATCGGGTTGTTGGTCTGAAGGATCGGAGGGCCTCATCTCTTCTTCCATGTCCGGCATGTTTGATTTACCTTACCATCCAGTTTGCCCTAAATATAGCATGTCTGCTTCAGAATGACGAAGCCTTTGTCAGATGCGACGTGGGCAGGGTAATAGCACAGAAGGACTGACCACCTCCTGAAACGCGGGCAATCTGTGCTGCCTCGCCCACACTTGACACTCTCTCCGAACTGATGCTATGATATGAACGCACCCTGTTATTGCAAATTATTGCAATAATATCGCTACCGGTCGCTGTCAGGAGGACTGTCCAGATGAAAGTGTTATTGTCTGCCCCCTTAGCCCCTCAGCCCATGCACGCGCCTGATGGGTTCTTCTCGGTCTGGCTCTCCCTTGTGGGCTGGACGATCACCATCGTAATGGTGGCGCTGGCAATCCGCAACACCCGGACTCAGTTGGGAGAGCGGCAGATACCTCTGATGGGCATCATTGCCGCTACGATCTTCGCCGGGCAGATGCTCAATTTCACCATCCCCGGTGGCACGTCGGGCCATCTGCTTGGTGGCGCACTGGCTGCCATTATTCTGGGACCATGGGCTGCTGTCCTGGTGATGACCTCGGTAATCGCCATTCAGGCGTTGCTTTTCCAGGATGGGGGTTTGCTTGTGATGGGCCTGAACATCATCAATATGGGCATCATCACTTCATTTGTGGGGTATTTTGTCTATCGCGGACTGAAAAGGGTGTTGAAAGGGAGAGGCGGGACACTGGCCGCCGCCTTCGCGGGAGCGTGGCTCTCACTCGTGGTGACTTCGGCCTTTGCGGCTGTTGAACTGGCGCTCTCCGGGACTTCGCCGCTCAATATTGCGTTACCGGCGATGGTTGGTGTCCATGCTCTGATCGGCGTCGGGGAGGGAGTGTTAACCGCCTCCGCTCTGGCTTTTATACTCGCAACACGCCCAGACCTGATCACCGGAGAGGAAGCGCCCGGTCAGCGGAGCGCAGGCTGGGTGCTGGCGGGTCTCTTGATTGCGCTGGGGATCACGCTCCTTGCCCCCTTCGCTTCACCCTATCCTGACGGCCTGGAGCGTATTGCCCAGGTTTTCGCGTCACCGGAGGAGGTCACGCAACCGCCGGTTGGCTTTGCCGTGCCTCAGACTCCCCAGTTCTTCGGCGTGGCACGGGAGGCCCCTTACCGGATACTGCCCGGTTATACGATCCCGTTCCTGGGGGAAAGCAACCTCAGCACGGTTGCGGCGGGCATGATCGGTGTGGTGATCGTCTTCGGGATCGTTTATGTCATCGCGTGGGTGAACAAGCGAGCGAGCCAGCGATCCAGCCCTTAGTAAACTCTGCTCGCCCCTGCTCCCCATTCCCGAGAGAGTTTCTCTCCTGTGATCTTCCGGCTCCTCCCCTGGCAGGGGAAGAGCCGGTTTTGTACGCCCTATCCCCATCTGAAAATTACGGTAGTCGTGTATAATTGAGAAAGCTGCACATTATTTAATCCTCACTCCCCGCCGGAGGGACAATGGATTATCATGCCATCTTTCTGGAAGCGATAGAGGCTTTCATTCGTGATTATGAAGCTGGTCACTTACGGCTGTTGACCAAGCAGGACCTCCAGGCCTATCTGTTCCACTATTGCCTGGAGGCGTTCTCCAAGCACTACTCCAGTCCGCCTTATAAGGTGCACTGCGGGGTTGTGATCTTCCCCCCTCGCGAGCGTGTAGATATCGCCCTCGGAGACAGGGAGGCCGTTGCCCGCTTGAGGCTGGAGCCCGATTATCCGGGGTTGCCGCCTTCCGAAAAGCCATTTGTCTTCTCGGATGATATAGAGCACGACTTCAAACAGTTGCGGGCCCTTTGTGAGCGTGGTGTTCCCCATGCTTACGCCGTGATTCTGGACGAGGATGGGCGTCACCTGCAGGCCTTCCCCATGGTTCCCTGGCGCAAGCTCAAGAATGGTGAACGCGAAGCCTATCTGCTGGTGAGACATTTCCGGAAAGCCGGGGACAGTTCCCCATAAGCCCCCCTTATCCCATGTCTGTTGAGCGGCTGGTGTTGTTCGATATTGATGGGACGCTCCTAAGAGCCGACGGTGCAGGGCGTGCCGCCATGAAGGCTGCTCTGGAGCGGGTGTACGGGACGGCCGGTCCAATCGGAGATTACCGCTTCGGGGGCAGGACGGATCGATATACCATCCGGACTCTGCTTGAGGCGGCAGGGCTTTCCGCCCGGCTCATCTGGTCACGTCTGCCTGAAGCCATCGCCTGCATGGAAGCCGAGATGCGGCAACGTCTGACGGAGGGCAGGCACAATATCCGCCCCTGCCCCGGTGCAAAGGAACTGGTAGCCAGACTGGCAGCGCATGACGAGGTTCTGCTGGGTCTGCTAACCGGCAACTTCCCCGCAACTGCGGCTCTTAA
>DRKO01000069.1 GCA_011051745.1 Chloroflexota bacterium
CATAATCAATGGACTCCGGATACTCACCCCCCGGTATGCTGAGCAGCACTTTGAAGCCCAGGGCGTGTGCCTGCTGGATTCGCCCGCCGACGGTTCCCGCCGGGTCATCGCCCGGCCCCCACTTGTGCTGGAACTTGACCCACGTCATCCCTGCGTAGTGCATCAGGTCGGGGTGTTCCAGCGTGTGAGTCTGGCCCCCCAGTTCAAACGCGCCCGCCGCGATGGTGCTGGGGACCACAACCGGGGTCGGCTCCGGTGTCGGGGCGTTCTCCTCCTGTTCCTGCTCCTCCGGCACGGGGGTAGCGGTCGGGGTCGGCTCATCCTCCGGTTCGGGTGTGCTCACCTGCTCGGCCACCTCCACCGCCACCTGCCCGATCTCTTCCTCCCTGCCCGGCTCGCTCAGCAGGGCGCTGATCACGTACTGCCCCGGTTCGCTGACCGCCTCCCACAGATATTGCAGCAGCGAGAGATCGCCCTCCGTCTCGCTCAGGTTGGCCCCGGAGGATGACTGCACCCGCCAGACGAGCGCCAGAGCGGGCGGGTCGCTGAGCGGCTGCTCGCTCAGAAAGGCGCTCAGCCCGTCCGCCAGATTGTCCGGCGCATCCGGGTGTGCCAGCCCGTAGACCGCCACCGCCCCCAGCCCGTAATACCGCGCCCAGGCCAGCTTGCGGCTCAGGCTTTGAGGGGTAGCCAGATAAACGTGATGCAACTCCCCGGCATCGTCGTGATAGGTCAGGTAGTTCATCCCCAGCGGGGCATCGAAGCCCATCGACTCGATCCGCCCCGTCAGGCGCAGGGGAAGCTCGCTGCCCGGCGTCAGAGGGGTGGCCGGGTCAAAGTACCCCTCGATTGGCTCCACGTCGCCGAAGAGGGTCAGCGCGTCCTCCTGGCTGATGGGTGTCACCTCATCCCCGCTGACATCCACGCTCAACCCGTTGACCAGCAACCCGGCTTTGATGCGATGCACCCGCTGAACCAGCTCCGCCAGCGCGGCCCGCACCGCGCCCTCGGGTAGATAATCCAGCGGGTTATCCCCCGGAGCCAGCCAGACGCGATCGGCGCTCTGCCCCAGACGGGTCAGCTCGTAATTCTCCGGCGAGAGCCCCCGCACGATCACATGAAGCTGCTTACCCTGCTCATGCAGTTGGGCGGCCAGCGCGGCCACGAAGTCCGCGTAGCCCTCCCCGTTATCAAAGTCAAGCGCCAGTCCATCGTAGTCCGCCGCCAGCGTCACCAGCCGCTCGATGATGGCCTCTTGCTGCGCGGGATCACCGTAAGCTGTGAATCCGCCCCGCCGATTCTCAACCAGCGGCAGGACGGTCGAACCGGAGGCCGGGACGGGCGATCCGCTGATCTCGCCCGCTTCGTTGATGTACACGCCCTCCGGGATCGCCAGCCCGTACTCCGGCCCGAGGTCAGGGCCGCCCTCGCTGACGACCACCCCGACAGCCGGGGAGACCGGCCCCGTGCGGGCTGCCAGAACGCTCATGGCTGGCGCGTCAACCTCGAAGACGAAGCCCTTCCCCGCCTCGTCCGGGCGGACGGGGACGAACACCCACTGCCCACCTTCCTCATCCCAGCGATAAACGTCCAGTAGCGCCGGTTCCGCGTCAGCCGGGATCGCTATCCGGGCCTCCAGATCACCGTTGCCACGCACCCGAATCGTGTAAACAGGGCTGAGGGGGGTCACATAATCCGGCAGCGCTTCCAGCGCGGGCGTCCACTCCGCATCAGCCGCCCCGGCGAGGAACTCCTCACGGGGCACGTCCTCGATCCGCACGCGCAGGGAACCGCCCCCTTCAGGCAGGCGGACTTCCAGCCCATCTGGATGATACACAGAGGGCCTGGAGTCGTTCAGCACCGTATAGCCCCCTGCGGGGAGCAGCAGAACCAGCGCCAGTACGATGAGCGCAATGATCAACATGCCTGCCACGCCGAGGATAATCCACAGGCGGGCTGGCAGGGCACGCAGCCGGTCACCGATTTGAGAGGTTATGTTCGTCATGGGTGTTAAACGAGTCCCTCAGGAAACCTCGCACCTGACCTGATCACAGGCGGCTTACTCTTCAGGCAACGAAAAGGCGGCCTGAATGCCTTTGCCGCCTGCTGTCAAGCCTCCATATGCTATAGCGCCGCATTCTACCCTGCTCACCCTGAATCTGCAATAAATGAACGGCCCCTTTTCAGCCCCCACTTTCGCCGGGCATTCTACCTGTGGTACGCTAGCTGGCGAGCACAGCCAGAGAAGGAGGTCCTATGCGATTCCGGCGCTTGATCGAGCGGAAACGTGCCGCTAATTATATTTTCACCCTGCTACTTGCCTTTGTCGCCACCATCCTGCTCACCCGTCTTTTCCTCAGCCTGACCGGGTATCCTCAGATCGGCAATGAGCGTCTCCACATCGCCCATGTCCTCTGGGGCGGGTTGATCGTCGCGGTCGGAGCGGCGCTCCCTCTGATTTTCAGCAACACCTTCATCCTTGAGGTGAGCGCTCTTCTGAGCGGCATCGGGCTGGGGTTGTTCTTCGACGAAGTGGGGAAATTCCTCACGCAGGACAACGACTACTTTTTCCGCCCTGCCGCCTCGGTGATCTACGTGTTGTTCCTGCTGGGGGTCTATATCTACGTCAGCGTCCGTCGCGGAGAGCCTGATCCGCAGACGCGCCTTTATCATGCCCTCGCTGCCATGCAGGAGATCGTGGACGGCGACCTTGACGTGCGCGAAAAAGAGGAACTGGAAGAACTCCTGAACAGCATCATCGGCGAGGAGACCGACATCCCCGACGTGCGGGAACTGGCAAAAGAACTGCTGGAATTCGTCCAGCATCAGGCTGATGCTGTGCCGGTCCGCTCCTCACCCCTTGAAGAATCGATCCGGCGGGCTGTTCGCTGGGTGGATAGTCACCTCCTGACCCCCACAGCGACTCGCTGGCTGCTGATCGGCAGCACGGCCTTCCTGACTCTGCTCGCCCTGCTCGACATCGTCGAGCTACTCCACGCCATCGGCCACCCGGATGAGATATCTCGCTTTGTTCAGGAGTGGATTGTGGAGGTCAGCCTGACCAGCGCGCAGGAGACGGTCTGGTTCGTCGTGATGCTCTCCCTCAAGAGCATTGTCGGGCTGGCACTGCTGATCGCCCTCGCTCTTTTTGCCTTCAGGCGTGATGAAGCGGCCATCTCGTTCGCTCTGGGCGGGCTGCTTCTCTCCATCACACTGGTTAACGTCCTGCTCTTCTATTTCAAGCAGTTCACCGCTTCGGTCTACGCGATGGCGGATTTCACCCTCATCGCCGGGCTGAACTTCTATAAACGCCGCTACCTGCAGACGGGGCATCGTCCGGCCCGGCGGAGCCCTCCGAAAAAATGAGGCCGGCCATCACGGCGAGGACGGGCCGCCCTGTCCACCGCGCCCCCGCGTCTTACGCCGGGCGGTCGGGTGCGTGTCCACCTCATCCTCACGGAAAGTGTCCGCCACCCGTGTGAAGCTGTCCACCAGCCGGTTTGAAGCAATTGCCATAGCTTCCAGCACGTCCGGCAGATATTCGATGATGTTTTCCAGCGAAGCGACCAGCAGAAACTCGCTCCCCAGCGTGAACAGGATGATGCTCTGTGCCAGCGCCGTCAGGTAGATGGCGAACCCCTGCGCGTCGCTCACCCGGAAAGTCACATCAGTGGTAACGTCCACCAGGAAAGCCGCCCCCGCCAGCCCGGCAAACAGCCAGTTGCGCCGTTCCAGCGCCATAAAGCCGAAGGCGACCTGCACAAGCTGTGGCAGCGCCCCGACGAACCACGCCTCAGCGTCCGAAACGCGCGCCGTCCCCAGCCGATAGTATCCGTACACGCTGGTGAGATAGTCCGTGACGAACAGGAACACGGAAACGGCCAGCAGAGCGACCAGCACCAGGAACACAAGCAGCATGGCAGCCGGTTTCTGTCGCCATTCTGCGCCCAGTGGGATAACGAGTCGGCGGGCCATGATCTCCCTCTCTATCTGTTCTATCTCTCGGCTACGTGAAGAGCTTCCCCCGATGCGTCTGCATCGGGGCTTCGTACTATAGTATACGTCCGGCTTATCTGAAAGTTGGGATATACTGAGAGAGCCCGACGATTGATAGTCTATCTCATCTGGAGGTACTTTGTGTCCGATCTTCGCCTGATGATCCCCGGCCCGGTGGATGCAGAAGAAGCGGTGCTCTCCGCCCTGGGCGAGCCCACGCTGCCCCACTACGGGGTAGAGTGGATGCCCCTCTTTCGCGAGACAACCGACATGCTCAAGCGCCTTTTCGAGACCGAAAACGACGTGTTGATCATGCCCGGCCCCGGCACGGCGGCCCTTGATGCGGCGATTGGCAGCCTCGTTCCCGCCGGATCGAGCGTCTGCATCCCTGTTAACGGCTTCTTTGGGATGCGGCTCCGGCAGGTTGCCGAAGGGTACGGCCTGGCCGTCTCCTCGCTTGACTTCCCGGAAGGCACACACATTGATCCGGACGAAGTGCGCAGGCATCTGAAAGACTCGATCCCTCGCTCTCAGGCCGACGGTCAG
>DRKO01000070.1 GCA_011051745.1 Chloroflexota bacterium
GGCTCTGAGGGGAGGGACGGCGGGGGATCGAGGCTGCCGTCCCTCCTGTTCCGGCATCAGGGCACGGGGGTGACGTAGCGGTCAAGGTTGCGGCTGGTCACGAAGGGCACAAAGCCCAGCTCCCGCGCGGTCGTGTACACCCAGGCGACGTTTTCCGGATCGAGGGCGTAGTCTATGGTGAAGATCGGCTCGCCTTTGCGCTGTGCCAGCAGGAGATAGCGCAGATACTCGTCGCTGCTGACATGCAGCGTGCTGTCCGGATCGGCAAGCTGGCGGCGGCATTCTGGAGGGAGCGAACGCCGGTACTCGCGGCTGTCTATCTCATCCCCGGTGCGCGGCAGGGGGCAGTCGCCGGGCGGGTTGTTGTCCGCCCCGCCGTCAAACCAGATTTGCTCCTGAGCGATGGCGTCAATGATCATCAGGTACTCGTCATATACCACCAGTTCGGTGGCGTTCTGCCCGATCACGATGAAATCGGGGCGCCGGGCGCGGGCGAAGTCGGCGATCTCGCCCACCCACGTGATCATCTCCGCCACCGGATCAACGCCATCTTCTTCGGCAATGGCGACCACGTTCTCATCGGAGTAAGCCTCGATCCAGTCCAGATACACGCCGTCAAATCCGGCGTCGAGGATGGCCTGAAGGACGCCGTCCTCGCCCAGCCAGATCGCCTTCCACTCGTCGTACCAGTAGGCGACGGGGTAGTTCTCGGCCCAGCCGTCGGGGTCTTCCCCCGCGATCCAGACCGGATCACCGACGCGCCAGCCGGGTTGCCAGTAGGTGCGGTAGGACTCCGCCTCGCCGATGTCTATATAGGCGATCACGATCTTGGGGTGCGGGGCGCTGTGCAACTGCGCGATCACGTCGGCCATCGGGTAGTCGGCGTTGTCCTCCTCGGAAGGGATGAAGTCCAGCACGACCATATCGTAGTCGGAGGCGGCGATCTGCTCGACCGTCTCCGGCTCCAGATTGACGTTGATCAGATACAACCAGTGCGTGACGGCCTGCAACCGCTCCTCACCGGGGCTGTCGGGGAGGGGGGTCACGTCGGAGTAGTCCGGCATCTCGAACGCCTCTCCCCCGTCGCCCTCATCGAACGCGCCGCAGGCGATCAACGCGCCGCCGAGCAGGCAGGCTGCGAGCAGATGTTTCAGGGGTCGCATTGTCTTCCTTTCCACTACGGAGTTCCAAACCCCACATTTGAGGGGCGGACGCTGTTACGCTCCCAGCAGGAGACGATCGCGTCCGTCAGGTCGTTTGGAACCGGATCGGTGCGGTTATCCGGATCGGGGCCGAGGCGGAAGTTGAAGGCCAGCGAATCTTCCAGAAGCGGCTCCCATGAAGGCTCCCACTCCCACAGCGCATAGTTGAGGCCCAGCTCCTCGAATATCGCCATCTCATCGTCCATGAAGGCCGCCGCGCCCGGCTCCCAGCGCATCACCCCGAACTCGTTCACCGCGACGGGCACGCCGTGCGACGCCCTGAACCCGTCCGCCGTCGTGAGCAGGTCTTCCAGCCAGCCCCGGTCGAAGGTCTCAGGCTCGCCGTCCCAGTCGAGATCGAACTCGCCGGGGTAGGTGTTCGGCAGGTTGCCGAAAAGCCCCGGCTCCTGATGAGTGTACATGATCGGTTCGTACTGGTGGAAGGTATAGACCGTGCGCGGGTCGTCGGTCGGTTGCAGATAGGGCAGCCAGGCGATGGCGCTGTGCCCCATCGCGCCGACCAGCAGGGGCGTATCCGGATCAACCTCGCGGATGGCCTCGACGATGGGCGGGTAGAACTGGTTCCAGTCGTAGGTTGTGCCCGCGTAGCTGGCGTAAAACTCCTCCGGATCGTATATCTCGAACAGGAGCGCCCCCGCGTTCGGCTCGACCATCAGATCATACCCCGCCACGACCGGATTATGGCGGTAACGTTCGGCAGTGTAGCGCCACATCCCGGCCCAGGCGGCCTGAGCATCCCGATCTTCCCAGACGCTATCGTTCAGGTAGCTTTCGTCGAACCAGTCCCCCACGTCCTCGATCATAAAGCCGAACTCGGCGCGGCCCGGCCCGGTGCGGAAGCTGATCACGACGAACAGATCGGCCCGCGCGGCCATCTCGATCAGGTGGTCAAGATTGGCCTCGATGTCCGGATCAGGCTCGTAGGGCGGGTTCTCAGCGAACAGGCCGGGGTGGGAGAGATTGACGTAGTTCGCCCCCAGCGCGGCCAGCCGGTCGAAATCCGCCTGCACGACGGGCGGACCGACCGGCCCCGGCCCCATGAACTCCGGGCCGTCCAGCTCTGGATACACGCGACGTTGATAGAGGTTCGCGCCGCGCAGCCGCGTGCCGCAGGCCCACAGGTCCCACTTTTCGCGAATCTCCTCGCCGTTCGGGCAGAGTTCGCCGCCCGCCGGTGGCTGCCCGGCCCCGGTGACGGCGGGCGATTCTTCAACCGCCGGTTCCTCGACCGGCGGGGCGTACTCCCCGGCCCCCTCCTCGCTCTCGCAGGCCGTGACGAGCAGCAGGGCCGCCACAGCGGCGATCAGATACCGTCGCATCGCAAACATGATCGTTTCCATTCCCGAAAAAGTTTTCAAGACAACCCACACGCTACCCCATCTTACTACCGTCGGAGCATCCGCGCCTGCCCTCCGAACAGACGGGGGCGACCGTGTCCCGGGTTGTCCCGCTCAGGGGCTGCGCTTCCGGCGGAATCTCATCCCGCTTTCACCCTCATTGCACGCCCGATGAGGATAATGGTATACTGAGCGCGGGCCGGTGAAACCGACTCGCAATACAGTCACGGGGTGCGCCTCTCCGACTGCATGAGATCACATGGCTGCGTCTGCGGGGGAGAGCATCGTCCGGCACAGCCGAGAGTGGGGTTTTAAGGACGGATGTCAGAACAGGAAGCCTACCAACAGGCGATGAGGGAAGCAGCCGATGCCGCCTGGGAGCGTGATTGGCTGCGTGCTATCGAAGCTTACCAGCATGCCCTTGAGATCGCGCCGAACGATCCTCAGGCGCTTGCCGGTCTGGCGCTGAGCTTGATGGAGGCAGGCCGCTACGATCAGGCGCTGATCGCCTATGAGCGCGTCAGCAAACTGGTTCCGAACGACCCGCTCCCCCATGAGAAAATCGCCCAGATTTACGAACTGGTAGACCGTCCCCGCGAAGCCGCCGCCGCGTATCTGCGAGCGGCCGAACTCCACGCCAGACGAAACCCTCAGCGGGCGATCCCGTACTGGGAAATGGCCGTTTATCTGAACCCCGATCTGTTGCAGGCCCATCTGCGGCTAGCCACCCTGTATGAGAAAGAGGAGGCCACGCGCGAGCGGGCCGTTTACAACTGGCTGGCGATTGCGCGTCTCTTTCAGGCGCACGGCCAGAACAGCCGGGCCGATCAGGTTCTGCAACATGCGCTGGAACTCGATCCGATCAACCCCACCATCCGCAGTGCTGTGGAGGACTTCAAGCGCGGGCTGCCGATCCCGCCCGTCCCCGCCCCGGCCTACGAAGAGCCGCCCGCTCTGAAGCGGGAGGATGAGGAGGAGGGCGAGGAGTACGAGGTTGTCGAGGAAGAAGCCGCCCATCCCCCCGCCGAGGAGGCGGCCCGCCACGCGATGGCGACGCTGGCCGATCTGGTGTGGAGCGGCGAGGTTCCGCAGGAGGCGCTGACCACCCTCGTGCAGGCCATTGACGCCCAGCAGATAGACGAGATCGAGGAGGCGCTCGATCTGTACAATCAGGTGCGGGAGTCCGGGCTGGATCATCCGGCGCTGCTCTTCAACCTGGGCCTGCTTTACCGGCAGGCCGGGCAGGTCGAAAAGGCGGTTGAAGCCCTCCAGCAGGTGATGGAGCAGGAGGAGTACGCCATCGCCGCCCACCTCGAACTGGGGCAGGCCTATCACGCGCAATCCGACGGAGATAAGGCCGCCCACCACCTGATCGAGGCCCTGCGGCTGGCGGACGAACGCCTCAACACCCAGACCGATCAGCAGGGATATGAACACCTGATCGAGCGTCTCAAGGAGCAGACCGACGAGCAGGTCGGGGAACTGTGTCAGGCGTTGATCTTTTACCTCAACGATCCGAACTGGCGTACCAAGCTCCAGAACACGCTGACCGGCTACGCCATGCGGGGCAAGACGGCCTATGTCCGCGACCTCGTGGACCTCATCATCGAGGGCGGGCGACCGGAGGTCGCCGAGATCATGCAGCGCATCGATCAGTACCTGGCACGCGGAATGCCGCGCATGGCGATGGAAGAGGCCCATTACGCGATCCAGAAGGCCCCCGATTACCTGCCCGCGCACCGGCGGGTGGCGGACTTGCTGGTCAGGGAGGGACGCACCGAGGAAGCCGCCTACAAGCTTAACCTGGTGGCGAATACGTACCTGATCCGGGGCAACGAGGAGAAAGCCGCCGACCTGTACGCGGAGGTCATCGATCTGTGGCCGGCGGACATCACCCCCCGGAGGCGGGTCATCGAGATGCTCAAGAAGCAGGGGCGGGTGGCAGAGGCGTTGAACCACTACGCAAAGATGGCCGATGTCTACTATACGATGCTGGCCGACCCGAACAGGGCAATTGAGGTCTACCGGGAAGGGCTGGCCTACGCGACGCAGAGCAAAGCCGACCCCGCCCTGACCATCCCTCTTCTGAAGGGGTTGGCCGATATCGAATCCCAGCGGCTGAACTACCGGCGGGCGCTGAATTACTACCGGCAGGTGCTGGAGATCACCCCTGATGATGAGCAGGTCGCGCTGGCCGTCATTCAGATAGGTTTTCAGGTCGGCGAGAGCAGGGAGGCCATCGCGGCGCTGGATACCTACCTGCGGCAGTGCGCCGCCAGCGGGCGGGAAGATCGCATGGTGGCGGTTCTTGAGGAGCAGGTTAAGCAGCACCCCAATGTGATCCCGCTCCGCCAGCGTCTGGCCGAGGTGTACCGCCGGAAGAATCGGATCGCCGAGGCGGTGGAGCAGATGGACGCGATCGGTGAGCTTCAACTGGAGCAGGGGCGCACACGGGAGGCCATCCAGACGATCCGCCGCATCATCGAGATGAACCCGCCCAACGTGGAGGGCTACCGCACTCTGCTATCGCAACTGGAGACATCCAACCTCTGATGTGGTGGGTGCGCGTTCCGCGTTACTGCGTTCGTCGGTTCACCTGAACAATAGCGACTTCTGAGACCCGGCCACCTGGCCGGGCATTCATCCGGGTTGAGAGGGCCAATCGTGGGCCTGCAAGAGATTCTATGGACACTCCAGAGCCTGCCGCGTAGCTGGCAGAATATCCTCGATGTGCTGGTAGTGGCGATGGTTTTCTTCGCCGTCCTCCAGCTTGTGCGGAGGACGCGGGCGGCGACGCTTCTGCGCGGCATCGCCATCGTGCTGATCATCGTCTGGCTGCTCTCGACCGTCCTCAACCTGCTGGCTTTCTCATGGCTGCTGAGCCGTATTCTAACGGCGCTGGCGATTGCCCTGCCGGTGATCTTTCAGGATGAGCTGCGCCGCTGGCTCGATCAGGTGGGGCGCTTCATCCCCCAGCTTGGCGAGGAGTCCATGCCCCCCAGCGCCCATGAACGCCAGATCGGCCAGATATGCGACGCCGTCCGTATGCTCTCCCGACGCCGTCACGGGGCGTTGATCGTGCTGGAGCGGGAGACGGGCCTTCAGGAATACATTGACTCCGGCGTGCCCGTTCAGGCGCTGGTGACGAGCGAACTGTTGCAGACGATCTTCTTCCCCAACACGGCGCTGCACGACGGGGCTGTCATCATCCGCGACGACCAGATCGCGGCGGCGGCCTGCACGCTGCCGATCTCGACCGCCCGCCGCCTGCCCGACCGGCATATGGGGCTGCGCCACCGGGCAGCGCTCGGCATCTCGGAGGTCAGCGACGCGGTGACGGTCGTCGTCTCCGAGGAGACGGGGCGTATCTCGGTTGTGGTGGGCGGGCGGTTCATCCGGGGCATTGACGCCGAGCGGCTGGCGATGATCCTGGGCGAATATATTATCAAGCGCCACGCCCCTTCCCGCCTTTCAAACTGGCTCCATCAACTCCGCGAGGCCGCCTGATACCGATGAGCAGACACCTCACCCGCCAGATCGGTAAACTGCTTGAATGGCTGCTTTCCAACGTGGGCTCGATGATGCTCTCGTTGCTTGCCTCCCTGACCGTCTGGATCGCCGCGAACCAGAGCCTGAACCCGGTCGAGATCGCCGAGCTGGACGATCCGGTCGAGATCAACGTGGTGGGGCTGGACGAGGGGCTGATCATCGTCAACGATTACCCGAAGACAACGCGGGTCACGCTCCGTGCCCAGCGCAACACCTGGCCCTCGCTCTCGGCGGAGGACATCATCGCCACCGCCGACCTGAGCGGGCTGGGACCCGGCGTGCATACCGTCCGGCTTGATATCCGGGTTGTGGCGCAGGCTATCGTCGTGGCCGCCAATCCCTCTAACGTCCGCTTCGAGCTGGAGGAGGTTCGCGAGCGCACGCTGCCCGTCCAGCTTGTGGTGAACGGCGATCCGGCCACCGGCTACCGGGTGGATGAGCCGGTCATTGATCCGCCGGAGGTGACGGTGCGGGGGCCGCGCTCCCGCGTGGAACTGATCGGGGAGATTCGAGCCGAGGTCTCGGCGGAGGGGCTGCGCGAGCCGTTGACCGCTACGCTGCCCGTCGTGGCGCTGGACAGCGACGGGACCCCGGTTGAAGGGGTGACGATCACACCGGCGGAGGTGGATGTTGAACTGCCCATTTTGCAGGTGGCGGGCTTCCGTGAGGTGGCCGTGCGGGTGGATGCCGATGTGCGCCCCGCGCCCGGCTACTACGTCCCCCGCATCATCCCCGAACCGCAATCCGTCACCGTGCAGGGCGATCCGGAGGTGATCAACGATCTGCTGGTGATCGAGACGCAGCCAATTGTGCTGAACGACCTGACCGAGGACCGGCTGATCACTGTCGCGCTCGACCCGCCGCCGGGCGTCTCAGTGGTGGGGACGCAGACGGTTGATGTGCGCATCATCGTGGCCGCGCAGCCGGGCTTCAACGTGGTGGAAGTGCCCCTTCAGGCGCTCGGACTGGCTGAGGGGCTGGCGGCGGAGTTCTCGCCCGACCGGGTGGTGGTCTCCATCTCCGGGCCGCTGCCTATCCTCAACAAGCTGAACCCGGAGGAGGACATCATCGCCTCCGTAGACCTGACCGATCTGGGGATCGGGGAGTACCAGATCGAGCCTCAGGTCGAGATCGCAAGCGGGGAGCTGACGACCGAGGAGCTCTCCAGCGTGCTGGTTGAATCCGTCCTGCCCACTCTGATTGACGTCCGCATCACAGTGGAAACCCGCGCTCCGGGGCAGTAAGATCATCGCCATGAGCAACTATCCTGTGGTCGCCCTTGTCGGGCGGCCTAATGCTGGCAAGTCCACACTGTTTAACCGCATCATCGGGCAGCGGCGGGCCGTCATCCATGATCGCCCCGGCACAACCCGCGACCGGCAACAGGCCGATACCGAATGGCAGGGCGTGGCCTTTACGCTGGTGGATACGGGGGGCATCGAGGCGCTGGACGGCGTGACGACCGGCCAGATTGACCCGCTGGCCGAAGATTCGGCCCAGTTCATCCATGAGATACGGGAACAGGCCGAGATCGCGATGGCGGAGGCGGACGTTATCGTCTTCGTCGTTGACCTGACGACCGGCATCACAGCGGCGGATGAGTACGTGGCCGAGTTGCTGCGCCGCACCGACAAGCCGATTATCATCGCTGCCAGCAAGGGGGACAATCCGGAGCGACGGGCGAACGCCGCCGAGTTCTACGCTCTGGGGCTGCCGGCGGAGGTGTTCGCCGTCTCCGGTCTGCACGGGACAGGAGTGGGCGATCTGCTGGACGCGATCGTCGAGGCGCTCCCCCGCAGAGTGCCGGAGGGCGAAGAGGAAAACGACGATTCGCTCAAGATCGCAATTGTGGGGCGGCCCAACGTCGGCAAGTCATCGCTGCTGAACCGCCTGCTGGGCGAGGAGCGCGTGATCGTCAGCCCGGTGGCGGGGACAACACGCGACGCGATAGATACGCGGCTGATGTGGTACGGGCAACCCGTCACGCTGATTGACACCGCCGGTATCCGCCGCCGGGGGCGCATCACGCCGGGCGTGGAGAAGTACAGCGTCCTGCGGGCGCTGCGGGCGATCAAACGGGCCGATGTCGTCCTGCTGCTGATTGACGCGGTGGAAGGCATCACCGCGCAGGATGCCCACATTGCGGGCTTCATTCTGGACGAGAACAAGAGCGCGATCGTCCTGGTCAACAAGTGGGACGCGGTCGAAAAAGACACGTATACGATGCTCGACTACACGGGGCGCGTGCGCGAGGTGCTGAAGTTCATGCCCTACGTGCCGGTGCTGTTCATCTCGGCCAAGACGGGGCAGCGCGTCGGCAAGATTCTGCCGCTGGCGGCCCGGATTCGGGAAGAGCGGTTTACGCGCATCCCCACCGCTGAGGTGAACCGCATCGTCCGGGACGCCGTCGCCAGGCAGCCGCCCCCGACAAAGGCGGGTAAGCGACTCAAAATCCGGTACGCCAGTCAGGTGGCGGTGGACCCGCCGCGCTTCCTGTTCCACGTCAACGACCCCGATCTGGTGCACTTCACCTATGAGCGATATCTGGAAAACCAGATTCGGGAGGCCTATCCCTTCACCGGCACGCCGATCCTGCTGCACTTCCGCCGCAGCAGTGAGGATCGGCGCAGGCGACGCTGAGAGAGCGTCTGATCGCGCGGCGGTTGCCTGTGCGGGGCGAGGGCCATCGCGAACCGGTGGGGCGACCACGCAGCCGGTTGCAGATAGGGGGCTAGCGACGCAGCCCGTGGATGCTTGAGGAAAGCCATAAAGCCCCGCCCCTCTTCGGGCCTCCGCTTGCCAGCTCTGCCGGGGAGCGGTACGATCTGCCAGCTATGAAAACAGCCCGGAACACATCACGCAACAGAGTCCGCTTTCTGCTTCTCATCCTGATTATGGTGCTGGCCGCGCCGGGCATCGGCGCAGGGATCGCCCTCGCCGCCGAGGGTCCGCCCATCGCTCAGCAACCCTCCCCGACACCCGCCCCCGGCCAGATTCAGCTACCGACCGCCACACCGACCATCATCGGCGGCCCGACGGCAACCCCCACCCGCACGCCGACGATCACGCCCGTGCTGGTCGAGGCCATCGGCGAGGCCAACCTGCGCACCGGGCCGGGCCTGAACTTTGAACTGGTGGGGACGCTCACGGCAGGTAATCCCGTCCCCCTGATCGGGCGCTCGGTGCGCTTCCCCTGGCTGCTCGTCGCCTGGGAAGACGCCCCCGACGGACAGGCGTGGGTGTTTGAGCAGCTTGTGCGCGTCATCGGGGACATCACCACCGTTCCCATCGTCGAGGAGCCGGAACCGCCCACCGTAGACCCCACTCAGGAGGCCATTCAGGCGACGGCGGCGGTGCTTCTGCAAACGCCCGGCGCGGCCGAAACGGCCACGGCGACCGCTTTCGCCGTCCCGACCGGAGCCTTCACCCAGACGCCGGACGGCGCTTCCGGCGCGGTTCCCGGCCTGCTGCCGACCTTCACGCCCCCTGATCCATACGTCCAGCCGAGCGTCCTTCCGCCGCCGGTTACCTCCTCCCCTCAGAGAGGCGGCATCCCACCCGCCGTGCTGATCATCTCTCTGGGCGCAATGGGCGTGCTGACGCTGGCGGTCGGGCTGCTGCGGCGTCTGTAGGGTCGCCGGTCAGGGAGCTTCTCCGCGCAGGTCCCGGTATCCCATCTCGATCATCCAGGGACAGAGGTACGGCTCGCCATACCGATCGGGGATCGGCGGGTCTTCGGGCAGGCCGTTAAACCCCCTGAAATACCCCGCCGGGCCGGTCAGTTGCTCCTGCGCCGCTTCGGAAAGCTCCGCATCCCCGATGGCGATGGCGTGGATATGAATCGGCGAGCCGGGGTACAGTTCGTCCGTCTCACGCACCCAGGCCGCAAACCCCGCCTGCCGCAGCGCCCGGATGACGGCCTGCTGTTCCTCCTCGGAGAGGACGCGACTCCGGTCGCTCGTGTCCCGCACCGAGAGATCAACCGCGCCCCCTCCGTCATGCGTCCCGAAGCTTGCGCTCACCCCGCCGGGGGTGTAAGACCCCTGCGTGATCGCCGCCCGGAAGTCATGTGCCCCGCCGTAGAGTTGCTGGGCATGATCCAGCATCCAGAGCGTGCGGGCATTCAGCAGCATCCCGTGAATCACAAACCGCGTGTAATCGTCCGGCGGGCGCAGGCATCCGAAGGGTGTGGGCGACGGGCTGGGGAGAGGCGAAGGAGTGACCGTCGGGGTGGCGGTGGGGGTCGGAA
>DRKO01000071.1 GCA_011051745.1 Chloroflexota bacterium
GAGGACAACTCCAACGACGATCACAGCGATGATCACAGCAATGACCGGGACGACGACCACGACGACGATCGCGAGGACGACTAGAGTCCCGCTTTCCTGACCGGCAGGGGGTGAGGCAGGCGTCACTCTCTGCCTTCCCGGCCGGTCTTCGTGACAGGCAGGTGGCGCGGACGCACCCGGCAAGTGCAGCACCCCGCCGCCTGCCTGTGAAAAACTGGAGCCTGCGGTACACTGGTAAAGGGAAATGGATCTTACGCTGTCGAGGAACCCGTATATTGCAGGACGAACAAGCCCTACTGGCAGCCGCGCGTCAACTCGATCCGGACGCGCTCTCCCGGATACACCGGTTGTATTACAGGCCTCTGTTTCGCTACATCGCCTTTCGGGTGAGCGACCCGCTCACGGCGGAAGACCTGACGAGCGAGGTCTTCACCCGCCTGCTGGACGCCCTGCACCGGGGGAAGGCCCCCCGTTCCACGCTGCGCGGATGGCTGTTCGGGGTGGCGGCCCGGGTGGTGAGCGATTACCATCGCAACCGCTACCGCGCTCAGGAGGTCGAACTGGTCGAGTCTCTGGCGAACGGGAACGCCGGGTTACTGGAAACCGTCGAGGAGACGCTGACCCGTGAGCAACTGGCCGGGGCGCTGAAGGAACTGACCGGGGAGCAGCAGACTGTGCTCGCGTTGCGTTTTGGGGCTGGCCTGCCCATTAGAGAGGTCGCCGGGATGATGGGAAAGAGCGAGGGAGCCGTGAAGCAACTTCAGGCCCGCGCCATCGCCGCCCTCTCACGCAGGATGAACGCCGGGGGAGAGAGGTAATGGACGCCGCATTCGAGGCCAGATTAATAGAATGCCTGGATGCGCTGGACGCAGGCGAGCCGCTCGATGAGGTGCTGGCCCGCTATCCGGAGGACGCCGCCCTGCGCTCTGCGCTGGAGATGGCCCTTGCCCTCCCCGGAGCCATCCCGGAGCCTTCAGACCTCGCCGAAGCCCGCTCCCGTCAGATGTTTCTGGCCCAGGCCGACGCACTGCGCCGCGCCCCCCGCCCGCGTCGTCGGCTCTTCCCGATGGCGGCCGCTGCGGCGGTGCTCGTGATGATCATCGGGGCCGCTCTGGTGACGCTTTCCGCTTCCGCGCTGCCCGGCGATGCCCTCTATCCCGTCAAGCGAGACGTCGAGGCCCTGCGGCTGCTCCTCGCCCCCGGTGAGGAAGCCCGGCTGCGGCTGACCCGTGACCTCAAGCAGGAACGCCTCGAGGAGATTCGGGCTTTGCTGGCCGCCAGCCGTGAGGCTGAAGTCACCTTTGAGGGGACGGTCGAGGCCATCGAGCCGGATCGCTGGGTGATCTCCGGCCTGCGCGTCGCGGTCGGGGAGGAGACGCGGATCGAAGGGCAGGCGTTGCCCGGCGCGGAAGTGCTCGTGCAGGGGATCATCCGGGAGGGGCGGCTTTCCGCCTCCACCATTCTGGTCATCACGCCGCCGGAGGAGCCTTCGTCGCCCGCTCCGATGGTCACCCCCACCCTCCGGCCAACCGCCACACCGACGGTCAGCCCGCCCACCACGATGCCCACTGCCTCGGCCACGCCGACGGCAACCGCGACCCCGATCCTCTCCCCGCAGGCCACCGCAGAAGGGGGCGACGAGGGGACGAACGACAACGCCGACGTGGGGGATGATCACCACGACGGAGGCGATGACGGTACCGGCGGCGGAACCGGCGACGATGGGGACACGGGCGACGACGGCGACGTGGACAACGACAACGGGGGCATGGACAACGACAACGGGAACGACAACGACGATCACGATCATAACGACAACGATAATGACAGCGACAACGATAACGATAACGACAATGACAACGACAACAGCTAGGCCGCCTGCCGCCCCGCCGCGCGCACGCAGGGGCATGGGCCGCTCGCCGCTATCTGCTATCTGCCCTCTACCCCCTGCCGGATTGGAAAATCCTAACCCCCTCCTGATCGGATGATCACCCCGTCCCCCTTGCTCTTCGGGCAAAATCTGCTATACTGACATCAGAACATAAGTTCTGGTCGCGGCTCCACAGGGAGCAGAGCGGGAAGATGAGCGCCCCGCGCCTTTCCGGCTGATCGCCGGTCACAGAGGCGCGGGGATTTTCTTTCGTCATCCCGCTTGCGCGACGGGGGAACGTGGGCGGCGCCGCGCGGGCGCACAGACCTTGAAAGGGGATGTGTTCGCGGTCCGGCGAGGAGGGGCGGGGAGTGCGCTTCTCTCGTGGCAGGGTCGCACCATCCACACAGATTCCGGACACCGCGCGGCCATGAGCCGGACGGCCAGCCGCCCGCGGTCCCTTTTCCGGCGGTGGCGGGGAAGCGGCAGGGGGAGAGCCTTCAGATCAGGGGGCGCGGGTCGGGGCGACGCACGCGCCGCCCCGCAATACGTCGGCCCCCGTCCCCCTCAGACGCCGACCGCCTCGTTCAGAGCCGCGTCCTCGGCGGCGTAATCGAAACGGGCGGGGTCGAAGCCGGAGGGCGGGTTCTCGATCTCCCATTCGACGGTCTGGCGCAACGCCTCTTCGCGGGGGATGAGTTCGCTGTAGCCCAGTTCGCGGCGGATTTTAGTCGTGTCGTAGAGGATGTGCTGCTGATAGTTGTAGTCGGTCCGAAGGTGCTCCGGCAGTCGCTCGCGCGGCAGGAGGACGATCTCGCCCTGCCAGCCGAGCACATCCCCGATGGCCCGCACCCAGGCCGCCATGCTGAGGGTCGTCCGGCTCCCGACGTTGTACACCTGCCCGACGCTCGTCGGACGCTCGGCGGCCAGCGCGATGGCGTAGGCGACATCTTCCACATAGCCGCGCTGCCAGAGCCAGGCTCCCTGAGCACGCCCCATCACGATGACCGGACGCCTGTCCAGCATCCGCCTGACGTACTCCCACGTGCGGTGCTGGCGGTCGCCCGGCCCGTAGACGACGGGCAGCCGCAGGATAACGCCGGGGTAACCCTCGTTATAGTGCGCGTTCAGGATCACTCGCTCGGCCAGCAGTTTATCGTAGTCCTCCATGCCGGGATGGGTTCCGGCGTAAGGGTAGTACTCCTCGCGCAGAGGGGCTTCCTCGGTCAGGGGAACCGGTTCGTCGCACCGCCCCTTGAGGAAACTCCCCCACGCGCGGTACACATCTCCGCTGGAGAGATGCACGACGCGCTCGACGCGCCCGTTCAGTGCCCGGACGACTCGTTCGGTGTCGGTGTCATTCCAGGGTAAAAAATCAATGACGGCCTCCGGGCGGGCCGCCATAATCTCGTCTATATGCCTGTCAATCTCAAGCCGATTGCCGAAAATTCGGGGGACGTCAACGTCTGGAAGTGGTGCGGTTTCCCCCCGGTGAAAGATCGTGACCTCGTGGCCCCGCTGCTGAAGCCGCTCAACCACATAGCGACCGATGAAGCCAGAGCCGCCGATCAGCAAAACTCGCATGCAGGTTGCTCCCTTTAAAGCTTTCCGGGTTCCCGTTTGCTGGTATGTCTCACCCTTAATTGTAGTGGGCAGGCAACGTCCGATCAACAGTATTATGCTGAAAGTTGTACGTAAAACGGGGATGGGGGAAACTGTGGGTAAAGGAGTGAAGAGGGAGAGTGGAAATGGGGAGCAGTGCTCTGGAGGC
>DRKO01000072.1 GCA_011051745.1 Chloroflexota bacterium
GAACTGGATATCTCCCCTCCCGGCCCGGCCCGCTATCGGCTGGTGAGCCGGTGGGCGGCCAAGCATGTCTGGGAGGTCAACGTCGGCGGCAGGCCCTGGGCTTACATCCGCTATCTGCTGGGTCCCGCCGGACGGTTCCCCCATCGCTGGCGACATATGCGCCTGGGCGTCCTGCTGAACGAGGCCCGCGTCGGGCCGCGCATTCTGGGGATGACGCCGGAGAGCGAGGCGCTGGGCGGACGGGCGGCGATTGTCGAGGCGGCGCTGGAGCCGATCACGCGGGAGGAGCTGGAGGCGCGGGCGGTGGAGGTGATCGCCCTTTTCACACGCCTGCACACCAGCCCGGCCCTGCTGGAGGCGCTCTCACAGGATGTGACGGACACCGACCGGGCGCTTTTCAGCCCGTTGAGGGAGCTGTTTGAAGAAGTTCATGAACGCTGGTTTGAGGCCGTCCGGGAGCGCTGGCTGGCCGCCGGTCTGAGCGAGATCAAAGAGGCGCTCTGGATCGTCGGCGAACTGCTGGAACGTCTGCGGACTCTGCCCCTCGATACGACGCGGATGGAGATCGTCGTCCCGGCGCACAACGACCCCAATCACGGGAATTTTATGGTCAACCGACGGGGGGCGTTGCGCATGATTGACTTCGAGAATCTGGCCCTGAATAATCCCGTCGCCGATCTGGGGCTTTTCCTGACCTGGTACGTGGACCGCGACAGACATCGCGAATTGCTGGAGCATTACCCTCTGGCTGAGCCGGACGCCGTTCTGGAGCGTATGCGAATCTGGGTTCCGCTCCGCTACCTGGGGATCGCCGCCCACTGGGCCGCCCGCCTGACACGTGCCCGCACACCGGAGACATGGGAGTTCGCCGCCAGTTCGGTTGAGGAGTGGTTGCGGGGCGCGGCGGAGCTGATCTTCGAGGGCGACGTGCCGCCCCGTCTGGATCGACTGTTGCCCGGCCTGAGGGCTGCCCTGCTGGCCCGTTATCCTCTCCATGAGCCGCCCGCGTAAGGAAGCGGCACAAAAAGAAAAAGGGTCTGGCCCGCCAGCCGCGTGTACAGGCTGGCCGGGTCAGCCCTGCAGGTCAGAGGCTCGCCCGAACGATCAGAGCGGGCCTTATTCCTGAGTTGAGTGATTCATCGTTTTCTTGTACCGGTAAACGATGCGGCCTTTGGTGAGGTCGTAGGGTGAAATCTCCACCCGCACCCGGTCCCCCAGCAGAATGCGGATGTAGTGCTTGCGCATCTTGCCGGAGAGATAGGCCAGAATCTCCTGGCCGTTGTCCAGTTTCACACGGAACTGGGTTCCCGGCAGGGTCTCGATAACCGTTCCCTCAACCTCTATCTTATCTTTGGAACCCATATGGCCCTTTCATATCTGCCCATCGGGGGCAGGCGAAGGAATTCCGCCGCAATTCCTTCAGACTCCGTTGCGTTGTTAACCGCCTCGTCTCATCATTTTAGCCGCACGGCGGCGGGCCCGGCGGATGGCCTTCTTCTTCTGTATCCGACGCAGTTCGCTTTTGCTGATGTGCCAGCGCTTCCGGCGCACCGTGCTTAGAATGCCGCTCTTGGCGACCTGTTTACGAAACCGCTTGAGCAGTTGTTCCTGGCTCTCGCCCGGCTGAAGTGTCACGCTCGGCAAACTCTCTCACCTCCTGTCCATCCTGTATGGTTCCGGGTTGCTCCGCAAGCGGTAAAGGGCTCACGGGCTGTTTGCTTGAAATGTGGGAGAAGCTCCGTTCAGAGGGTATCCGCCTCTGCCAGGGCTTCATTGATCCCTTCATCCTCGCTGTCGGTGGGGGCGGTTTCTTCCCCCTGTTCGGCGAGGAAATGGGCTACCTCTTCTTCGGTGAGGCTCTTAAGGCTAAGCCCCATCCGCTGGCGGTGTGGCTCCAGAGTGATGATCCGGGCCACCACCCGGTCGCCGGGCTGAACGACATCTTCGGGCCGCTCCGGCGGCGGGTCGCTGAGCTGCGAAATATGCAGCAGCGCTTCGATCCCGTTCTCCAGCTCGACGAACGCCCCAAATGATACCACACGGGAGACGGTTCCAGCAATCAAATCGCCGATCCGGTACTTTTGCTCGATCTCAACCCAGGGGTTGGGTTGCAACCGCTTGAGGCTGAGGCCGATACGCCTGCCCTCGTGATCAAGCTGCATGACGAAGGCTTCCACCTCCATCCCCACGCTCAGGACTTCGCTGGGGTGGCGGATGCGTCGCCAGGCCAGCTCCGAGACGTGGATCAGCCCCTCCGCGCCGCCCAGATCAACAAAGGCCCCGAAATCGCGCAGGCTGCTGACCCGCCCCCGCACGATGTCGCCCTCGTTGAGCCGGTTGAGCAGTTCCTCTTTGGCCCGGTTCCGCAGTTCGCGCTGGGCTTCACGCTGAGAGAGCACCAGCCGTCTGCGCTGCGGGTTCACCTCGATGATCTTCAGCGTCAGCGTCTGGCCGATCAGGCTGGAGAGGTGCTCGATCCGCGCCTCGTTGTCCAGCCCGCGAGGCATGTTCAGCACGTGGGATGCAGGGACGAAACCGCGCACTTCTCCATAAGGCACAATCAGGCCGCCCTGATTGGCGGCTATGACGGTTCCTTCATACAGTTCGCCGCGCTCCATCTGGCGGCGGGCGGCGTCCCAGTCCTTGCTGGCGAGGGCCTGCCGGATCGAGACGACCAGATTCCCATCCTGATCTTCCGGCTTGACGACCATCACCAGCACTTCCTGCCCGACTTCGCAGGTGAAGCTGTCCCCCAGGGCTTCCACATCGCTGCGGGGGACGATGCCATCACGCTTCAGCCCCACGTCAACCAGAATACCCTGCTTGTCTATGGTGAGGATCGTCCCTCTGAGGAGATCCCCGCGTTCGACGTTATCCAGTTCTTCAAAGGATTCTTCCAGCAGCGTGGCAAAGTCAAGCGAGTCATCGAGGGGAGATGACGATTGATCCATAGCGATTTCATGCCTCCCGACAGGCAGGGGCGTTGATGGCACAAAGAGAGAATGTTCTCCCGGACCGCCCGGTCGAACGGTGCGTCGCCTTCTTCCTGTGCAGGTGTGTAGATGAAGAGTTTCCCACCCTGATGTGGAACGCGATCCGGAATCCGCAGGATTCAGTCGCGTTCCCGCGCAGCAAGCCCTCTTGATTTTAAATCAGTTGCAAGGCTTACTCGGTGCGCGGCGGCGCATTTACCATGCCGTGCCCCCAGGTGTGGACTGCCCTATTCTAACCCGCCGGAAGGGGGGTTGTCAATCAACCTGCGGCGGCGGAGGCCGGAGGGGCGTAAAGGAGGGAGGCTATTCAACCCGTTTGAAGGGCCGCTCAAAGAGGTACATGTCATACTCGCCGACCCGCCCGATGTCGCCGTGCCCGAACACGGGGCCTTCCAGCCCGACGCCGAGCGGCATCTTCCACGCGATCTTCGCGAGGCCGCGCCGGACGGCCAGCCCGCGCAGGGCGGTCAGCATGGCGAGCAGGGTGGTATCGTCTGGAGCGGCCAGATAGCCAATGTAGAGGGCGTTTTCTCCGTCCGGGGCCTCATGTCCGTGCGGTGTGACGAACAGGAGAGCCAGCCCGTGCAACTGGTCGAACTGTCGCCAGCCGGTTACCTGAACCTCCGGCGCGGCCAGATACTCGGCCAGCCGGTCACGGGTCAGGTTGTAGAACACCCAGCCGTGCTCGGCAAATTTGTTGACGCGGTACATGGGCGAGTAGAGCAGATAGCGATGTACCATATCGAGGTGGTGGGGTTGCAGCAGCCGGAAGTTGCGATAGTCGGCGGTCAGGGCGGGCGCTTCGACGGCGGTATAGCTGACGATGTGGCGAAAGCCGAACGAAGGGGCCAGCTTCAGGACCGATTCATCGTCGCTGCGGGCGGATGTTCGCAGGATGCCGTGCCCGACTTCCTCGAAGAGATCGATCATGTGGCCCATCAATATCCGCCCCACCTCCTGATCCTGATAGCCGGGGGCCACCCGGAACCTCTCCAGCCACCACTCCGCGGGGCCCAGTTCGGTCAGGCGGCAGAAGGCGATCATCCGCCCTTCATGGGTGGCGACCTCCAGCCGTCCGTTTGGGTCTTCCACCCACTCTTTCCAGCGTTCCTCTTCGATGTAGTCGCTTCCCTGCCAGGCCCCGGCCACGATCTCAACGGCGGTGGGCCAGTCGTGGAGGGTGGCGGGCCGGAAGCCCAGGTTAAGCGAAGCGTCGTCGGCGGTGCTCATCGCTCATCTCCTGCCGGTGGGTCTCCGGAGCCTGCGTCCTCCGTTCTGGGGCGGCGACGTACCCGCTCGATGACCGCCCCGGCAATGGGCCGGACAGGCGGCGGCGTGACGGCCAGTTGTTCGGCCTGAGCCTCCCGCTCCTCACGGGGAGCCGAAGGCGGGCCAACCATGGGAAAGGGGTCGAGGTCGAAGAAATTGGCGTAGATATAACGCCCGATCACGCGGAGCGAGGCGATGGTGGGGGCGGCCAGCAGGACGCCCAGCACGCCGCCTATGCTCGCGCCGATGATGATCCCCAGAATTACCACCATCGGGTGCAGATGTACCTGCCGCCCGATGATGCGGGGGATCAGGTAGTTCAGATCGAACTGGGTGTAGAGGATGTGGGCCCCCAGCACGATCAGCATGAAAACGATGTTGTTAACGGGCAGGTAGGTGGAGCCTTCCAGCCCGGCGATGATCAGGGCGGTTGTGAGCCAGATGGCATGCCCGACGCTGGGGAGGAACTCCAGCACCCCGCCCAGAACGCCCATCAGAACCGGCTGCGGTAGCCCCAGAAGGAGGCTGACCACCGTCAGGATGCCGGAGACGATGGTCGCGAGAATAAGCTGCCCCCGGAAGAAGGCGCTCCAGATGCGGTCGATCTCGCTCAGCAGGGCCTCGAAATCGGAGCGGTAGTCATAGGGAATCAGCCCCCGGAACCAGTCGAGGAACTGATCCGAGTCGCGCGTCAGGTAGAACCCGATCAGGAAGGTGAAGATGATCAGCAACAGGGTTTCGGCCAGCCCGAAGACGATTGAGAGCGACCCGGCGGCTGCCGAGGTGATCAGGTCTGTCAGGGCGGCGGTGATCTGGTTGACCAGCTCCTGAACTTCCAGCTCCAGCCCCATTATCTGGATCGTCTCACCGCTGAGGGTATCCAGGTACTGGAGGAAACGGATCAACTCCCCCTGCAGGAAGATCACCTGATTGATGATCACGGGGGTGAGCAGGGCGAGGATCGGGATCACGATTGCCAGCAGGGTCAGGTAGAGCAATCCGGTCGCGATCCCGTGAGGCAGGCGCGTTACCCGGCTGATCAGGCGGGCAACGGGTTTCAGGAGATAGGCGATGATCGCACCGATGATCAGGGGGGCCAGCACGGCATGAACGCGCTGGACGATCAGGGCGAAGAGCACCAGCAGCGTCACCCCCACGACGACTTTTAGCGTTGGGCTCCAGCGTGGCCGTGTTCCTGTCTCTATAGAGGCGCGATCGGATTGCATGGTCAGGCGTCTCTCCTTGAAGAATCTTTTACCGAATTCTAGCTGAAGGCGAAGTGATTCGCGAATCCGGGCGCGATCATCGCTCTGTTCGCCGGGCCGTATCTCAGGAGAGGGGACGTGCGTCTTAATAGATGGCGGGGATCGAACCAGGAGCGTTACGTTGGATGATGAGAAAGCACTGCTGAGTCGGGCACGTGCGCTCGACGAGGAAGCGCTGTCCATACTTTTCGACCGGTACTATGAGCCTCTGTACCGCTATATCTACCACCACGTGGGGCACGTTCAGGTGGCGGAAGACCTGGCGGCCAGAGTCTTTCACCGGTTGCTGGAGCAGCTTCATGCCGGGCGTGGCCCGGACCGGCATCTCAAAGCGTGGCTCTACCGGGTGGCCCGTAATCTGGTGATAGATGAATCCCGCCGCCGGAAGCATCGCGACCATATGCGGCTGGACGAGAGGCTGACCGACGAAGAGCAGGACGTGCCGGAGCAGGCTCAGGCGAATATCCTTCACCGGCAGGCGCGGGCGGCGCTGGAGAAGCTCACGCCTCGCCAGCGTGACGTGATTATCCTGAAATATCTGGAGCAGTACGAGAATGAGGAGATCGCACGCCTCCTCGGTCTGTCGGTCGGGGCGGTGAAGGCGTTGCAGCACCGGGGGCTGGCGGCGCTGCGCAGACACCTGCACCGGATGGGCGCGGTGGAGAAGGAAGTAAAAAGATGAACGGCAGGCAGGCTGATCTGGACAGGGTGCTGGAGGAGATGCTGGCGCATCTGCGGGATGTGCCGATGCCTGATCCGCAGCGGCGGGTTGCCGCGAAGGCGGATTTCTTATCCCGCGCCCGCCTTCTCCGCTCGACAGCACCCGTATCTGCGGGGCGGGTCGTGCGTCATAGGGTATGGAAAGCGCGTTTGCCCGGAACAAATGTCGGGAGAAGATTTCGTATGGCTGCAACCCTGATCGCGATACTTCTGGCCCTGGCGGCGGCCACCACAGGGGGCGTCGTGTACGCCTCCGATGGAGCCGCGCCGGGCGATCCCCTGTATGGCGTTGACCGGGCCGTTGAGCAGGTTCGGCTGGCCCTCACGGCGAAGCCGGAGGCGGCGATCCGGCTCCGGCTGGAACTGGCGGAAGAGCGTTTGCTGGAGGTTGAAGAACTCGCCGGGGAAGGCGACCTGCAGGACTCCGAAGAGGCGCTGGCCGCCTATGGCGAACAGATCGCCGAAGTCGCCCGCCTGCTCGGCACGACGGAGGGCCTCGACGAGGAGGCGCTCAGCTCCCTGCTGGATGAGGCGCTCGCGACCCATGACCTGATGCTCAGGAAAGCTTTTCCGGCGGCGGGGGAAGAGGTGGCCTGCCTCGATGAGGACGGCGACGGCCTGGACGACGTTACCGGCCAGGCCTGTCCTGTGGAAGACGTGACGGAGCCAGAAAGCTGCGTCGGCGCGGACCCGTTCCCGCCCGCTCAGGCGCTGGCCGACCTTTACGATGTCTCTTATGACGAGATAATGGGCTGGTTCTGCGACGGCTACGGCATCGGCGAGATCATGCTGGCCCTCAGGACGGGCGAGATGACCGGCCTCTCCGCCGATGAAGTGCTGTCTATGAAAGATGAGCTGGGGGGCTGGGGACTGGTCTGGCAGGAGTTGGAGCTTATCGGCGGACCCGCCGGGCATGGCCCGCGCGAGGAAACGCCCCCCGGTGGCCCACCCGATCATACCCCCGGCGGTCCGCCCGATGATGTGCCTGCCGGTCCGCCTGATGATGTGCCCGGCGGTCCGCCTGATAACGTACCCGGCGGCCCACCTGATAACGTACCCGGCGGCCCGCCCGACCACGTACCCGGCGGCCCGCCCGATGAAGTTCCTTCTAACCCGCGTGACGAAGCGCCCGCTGGCCCACCCGATGGGGGGCCCGGTGGTTCATCCAACCACGCCCCCGGTGACCCGCCCAGTCACACACCCGGCAGCCTGCCCGATCAGGCAGGCCGTGGCCGCCCATAGGTGGACCATGCGGCGCTCGCACGACACCCGCCTCCGGGTTTTCCCATGAGGCGGGTGTTCTTCTTCTGCCGGAAGACGGTCGGCTACTCGACGAAGGCGTGCAGAGCCTCGTAGAACATGGCGTAGGTAGGGTGGCCGAGGACGCCTTCCTCGGTGATGTATGAACGCAACCGCAGGCCCGCCGGAATATCCGAATGGGCGGGGAACAGGTCGTATCCGTTGACGCGGATCGTCGGGGAGCCGATGAAGTCAACCTCCGTCGCCTCGCGGTCGCTGGTGATCAACCAGTACTGAATCTCGGCCTCCAGCCCCAGATCGTCAAGGGCCTGCTGGAGAAGCTGCGCGGCGATCTCCCAGTCGGTGCAATCCTCTGTGTACAGGATGTCAATCTGTAAAGCCATCTCCCATTCCTCCGTTGGGTTCGTTAACGGCCATGAGAGCCGGGGATCAACCCGGTGGGATTCTCATTCGTCCAGCCGCCACCCGCCATCTGACCATGAAAGAGACAGGTTTTCGACCTGCGGCCATTCCCGGATGGCGGCTACAGTTGCCCTCTGGCCTGCGATCTCGATGCGTTGAACTTCGTAGCCCTGCCCGGCCAGCAGGGTGACGATCGCCATGTAATCGCTGATCGGCGGGCGGGTGAAGTCCCCATCGTCCAGCGTGGCGTTGATCGCCTCCAGCAGGGCTTCACACGTCGTGTAGCGGCCTTCCTGATGAGCCTGATGGGCGGAGATGAGCAACGTCTCCAGCGCGATGTTTTCGGGGGCGGTCGGTTCGCGGATGAACTCGGCGGTTCGGTTCTCCTCCAGGGCCTGATCCAGGCCGGGCAGGCGCTCCTGATAGGGTGCGTACAGGGCCTGATAGCGGCGGATCGTCTCGTGCAGGGCGATGGTCAGGCGCACGCTGTCCACCTGATCCTCGGAGGGCTGCTCCTCCAGCCAGGCGATGAAGTCACGCTCGATCTCCTCAAGGCCGGTCTGAAAGTGCCGCCGCATGGCCTGATCGAGCCATTCCGCGCCGCTGCTCCGCAGGCCGGGGGTGTGGTAGAAAGCGAGATAACGGCTCCAGCCGTATCGCTCGACCAGATAGGCCGTCAGCCCCCCGGCTTCCAGATAGGCCGCTTCGTGCTGGTAGCGGCGGAAGTCGTTCGCCAGATCGGTGAGGGGGACGTAGGCGTCCAGCGCGAGCAGAGCGGCGGCCCGCTCCGGGATCGGCTCCGGCCTGTAATGTCCGCCCGCTACGTAGACGGCGATCCCCTCGACGAGGAGGGTGGGCGCTCCGGTCGAGGGGGAGCGGGTGGCCCAGTGGGTGGCCTCGTGGCGGATCACCGTCCCCAGATCAAGGCCGTGGTAGGGGCGATCCACATAGCTGATCACGAGTGCATCGCCCGCGTAGGCCCCGTTTCCCCAGATGGTATCAATCAGCATGATGGGGATGCGCTGGGGGTTCCTCAGGCCCGGATGGGCGTTGACGGCGGCCACGTTCTCCGCCACCACCCCGGCGATCTGATCAATGTCGCGCCCGGCGGCTGTGCCGCTCAGGTAATAGAGATCGCAGCAGGGGAGCGCCCGTTGTTCCCAGCGGGCCTCCTGCTCCTGAAGGGGCCGCTGATCGGCGGGGAGCACCTCGATGTAGGTGATCAGTTCCTCGCTCTCGCCCTCGTCGGTGAGCGGGATAAAGAGGGTCAGCTTATGCAGCCCCTGCTGGCCGGTCGTGTCCCACACGTCGGGGAAGGCGAGGACGCTTACCCGTAGCGGGCTGTAGACGGGGAACGCCACAGCCTCGAACGGCTCGCCGTCGTCAATCGCGACCAGAGGCGTCCGTCCGTTCGGCAGGTCGTCAATGTTGTGGATGGGAACCTCAAGGCTGAGGATGTCGCCTTCGTAGTGGAGCGGCCCCGGATAGGCCCGTACTTCACCCTGAAGCCAGGGGGTTTCAGGCGTCGGGGTGGGGAGCGGGGTGGCGGTGGGGAGCGGGGTGGGCAGCGGCGGCGGGGCGACCGTCGCCGTGGCCGTTGGGGGCGGGGTGGGGGTCACAAGCTGGAACAGCGATCCGGGGCTGAGGGTCGGAGTGGGCGTGAGCGGCGTGATCAGCGAACCGCAGGCCAGCGTCGCGCTGAGCAGGGCGACGAGGACCGGAGCACGCAGACGGGCAGGCAGCCGGTGGTGTCTCAAGAGATTTCCTCCGCGAGAAGCTGCTTCAACAGGGCTTCCTCTTCCTCCGGGGTCGTGACCTCGCCGTCCAGCCAGGCCGCCCGCAACCTGTCCAGAATCCGGCCAAAGTGCGGCCCCGGCCTGAGACCACGCGCCTTGAGTGCCTCGCCGTCCGTCAGCGGCCTGATCCAGCGCAGGCGGCGGGCGTAGTCGGCGATCTGGTCGCGGGCGGTGGCGGTCGGGGCGGCGGCCCAGGCCGCCAGCAGCACGGCGTCGCCGGTTTTATACAGGATCGCGTCCACCTGGCTGGGGGGCAGAGGCCGGGAGAGCTCGTCCATGCGGGCGCGGATGGCCTGAAGGCGATTCAACGCCTCGCGGGTGCGCCGCCGGACTTTGAGCCGTGCGCAGACGGTCTCCTGCGCCTCTGGAGACAGGCGGTAGGTCAGGAGGGCGAAGTAAGAGACGCTGGGGTCGAACCCCGCGCCGATTTCCGGCCAGAGCGGAGCACGCCTCGCGGCGCGGAGCGCCCGGAAGGCGGCCTTCACCCACTCATCGCAGCGCAGATCGGGATGAAGGGTGCGGAGCACCCCCAGACGATCCAGCCGACACAGCGCACGTTCGGGGGCCTGCTCCAGCAGGATCAACTCGATCTCGTGCCGGATGCGATCCCCGCTCACCCGGTCGAGCAGCGGGAGGGCGTGGCCGATCAACTCTTCGGTGCGCGGCTCGATGTGGAACCCCAGCCGTTGCTCCAGCCGCACCGCTCGCAGGATGCGGGTCGGGTCGTCCACAAAGCTCAGGCTGTGCAGGACGCGGATACGCTTCTCGCGCAGGTCGGCCTCGCCGCCGTAGAAGTCGAGCAACTGGCCGAAGGCCGCCGGATCGAGTCGGATGGCAAGCGTGTTGATCGTGAAATCGCGGCGGTGCAGGTCGAGCTTGATACTGCCTCTCTCGACCTCCGGCAGAGCGGTTGGCGCTTCGTAAAACTCGGTGCGGGCGGTGGCGAAATCCAGATGAGCGGGCAGCCTGTCGGGGGCCTCCTCCGGCACGTCCAGCCGCGCGGCGATCCGGCCCCATGTCTTCGCATCAATCAACCATTTGCCCGTGCCGAAGCGGACGTGATAACGTATATCGCCGCCGAAGGTTTCGCGCAGCGCCCGCGTCAGCGCGATGGCGTCGCCCTCGACGACGAAGTCAATATCAATCGTCGGCTGGCCGAGCAGCAGATCGCGCACGAAACCGCCGACGGCGTAGAGGTTGAGGCCCATCTCGTGGGCGATGCGCCCGATCTCCCGGATGAGCGTCATCAGGAGGGGGGGCAGGGCATCTTCCAGCCGCCGGACGATCTCGTCCCGGCGGGTCGTGGCGGGCTGATCGTGCCCCATGTGCTTGATCAGGTCGGTGCGCGTGACGACGCCGATAATGTGCCCCTCTTCATCCACGACGGGAACCTGTCCCCAGCCGCTGGTCATCATCGTTTGCTGAAGGGTGGCGATTGAGTCGTCCGGCCTGACGAAGACCTCCCCGGCCTCCATAAGCTGATCCACCCGCACGCCGTCCAGCCCGTGATCGAGGGCGCGATCCACCGCGCGGCGGGTCAGCAGGCCGATGATCCGCCCGTCTTTGACGATGGGGAAGCCCTCGTAGCCGTAACGGCGCATCTGGAGGGCGGCGTCACGGGCGCGGGCGTGGGCGGGGAGCGTCTGCACACCGTAGGACATCAGGTCGGCGACCGTCAGGCTGGGGCGGATGAAGCGGGGCAGAATGGCGAGCAGCTTTTTCTCGGCCTCGGCGAGCGTTGCCTCGCGGATGATCGAGGCAGCGGCGCGGCTGTGGCCGCCGCCCCCGAAGTAAGCGGCGATCTGCCCCACGTCAATCTCATCAACTGTGCTGCGGGCCACCATCTGGATGTGCGGTCCCAGGTTCACCAGCACGAACAGGGCCGCCGGATCGAGCAGGTCGCGCAGCTTGTGGGCCAGCGTGGCGATCTCCTCCACCAGATCGGGCGCGGAGGCACTGGCGATCACAATCGGGTAGCCTTCGATCTCATACGTCCGGGCGTTCTCCAGCAGCCGATTGTAGAGGGCCCGCTGGTCGTCGGCCAGAGGATGGTGCAGGAAATCCCGCACCACGTCGAGCAGCGCCCCGCACTCCAGCAGCCAGGCGGCGGCGTAGGCGTCGCGCGGGGTGGTGGTGACGTAGGTCAGGGAGCCGGTGTCCTCGTAGATGCCGAGCACCAGCAACGTCGCCTCGATGGGCGTGAGCGGGATGTGCCGCTCCTTGATCTGCTCGCAGAGGAGCGTTGTCGTTGCACCGACCGCTTCAACGGTGACCTGCCAGTCCGGGTTGTACGGATCGCGGGGGGTGTGGTGATCGATGATCGTGACGGCGGTCTCATCGCTCATCCCGCGCACCGTCTGGACATGCGGGGTGTCCACCACGATCAGACGCCCGACCGGCTCACGCGGGAGGTCTCTGGCACGCACAAACGGCAACTCGTCCTGATAGAGCGCCACAAAATGCCGCACGTTGCGGTTGAGGCGGTTCGGCAGGACGGGCTTTGCCCCCGGCATGAGCTTATACGCGCCAAGCTGGGAAGCCAGCGCGTCGAAGTCGGCGTTGTCGTGGGTTACGATCAGGTCCATAGCGAGGCCGATTGTAGCGGATGGGCGGGCGGGGGGCAACGGGCGGGCGTTTGCACTTCTCCCGCAGGAGGTGGGTATAATCCCGCCCGCGCGGTGGAGAAAGGCTGAGGTGGAAGGTGGGAGATAGTCGCCCCGGCGGGGCGTGGATACGTAGACTGGCGCTGAGCCTGCTGGGTGGCCTGACCGTGCTGGTGCTGGCCGGGGCCGCGCCGCGCCCCGCTGCGGCCCAGAACGACGATGCCTCTCTGCTGATCGCGCTGGTCAATCAGGTGCGGGCAGAGTACGGCCTGCCGCCCTATCGCGTGGACCCGGCGCTGATGGCCGCCGCCCAGTCACACACCGAGTGGGAGGCGTCCGTCGGGACGATAGACCACGTCGGGGAGGGCGGCACGCGGCCTGCCGACCGGGCCGTCGCGGCAGGGTACGGCTCGCCGGGGCTGATCTCGATCTCGGAGAACATCTACTTCGGGACGGGGGCCACGCCGCAGGATGCGATCAACTGGTGGCGCAACAGCCAGTTGCACCTGAACGGCATGATCTCGACGCGCTATCAGGACATCGGGGCGGGGGCGGTTTACGCCGACGGCAAGGGGTATTTCACGTTGCTGTTTGGCGTCCGCGCCGATACGGGCACGGGTGCGGAGGCCTCCGGCCCGCCCGCCGGAGAGGCGGAAAACGCCCCACCCGCCGCCTCCGGCCCGCCGCCGATTGAGGTGGCGACGCCCCGCCCGGATGGCTCGATTGTGCACGTCGTTCAGCTCGGCGAGATTCCCTGGAACATCGCGCAGGCTTACGGGATCACGCTGGAGGAACTGTATGCGCTGAATGGCCTGCCGGAAGATGCGATCATCTACGAGGGGCAGGAGTTGCTGATCCGGCCCGCCGACACGCCCACGCCGGAGCCCTCGCCGACTCCCTCTCCGGCGGCCCTCGCCGCGCTGCCGACCCGCGCTCCGACAGCCACCCCGCGCCCCGCGATCACGCCCACCCTCCCCGCGCCCTCCCCGACGCCGTCGTCCGGCTCTACCGTTCCTGCCTCGCTCCGGCGGGCCGGAATGGTGGCCTTTGCCCTGATCGGTGTGGCGGGGGTGAGCCTGATCGTGGCCGGGATTGCGCTGGGGCGGAAGCACAGGGAGTAAAATAGCCCGACGCCTCTCTTCCCCGCATTTGCCAGAACGGGATTATGGGACTATACCGGTCGTAGTGGGACGCCTGCGGGCATCCTCTGGTTTACCTGAACTCCGGGAAAAGGATAATGATACCGTTTACCATTCACGAGCTGAAGCTGTTCGCGCCCGTCTCGTTGAACGGACAGGCTACCATCGCTCATCTGGATACGGGGGCCACGCAGACCACGATCGGGGCCGGGGCCGCGCGCGGTCTGGAGAAGGTGGGGAGCTCCAGAATGCGGGGTGGGCTGGGGCAGAGGAAAGCGGAGTTTGTACGCATCCCCACCCTTGAGTTTCTGGGCGAGACTTTCGAAGATACGACGGCAGCGGTGGTTGATTCTGAGAGCTACTTCGCCGGTGTCCCGTTCCCCGTCAGTCTGACGCTCGGAGCACCCATCCTGACGGCCAGACCGCTTGTGCTGGACTTCAGGCGGCACTGGATAGGCTTCGCCGGTGGACCTCTGCGCCCCGATCTGGAGACCATAGAGGCCGAGTTTATAAAGGGCCTCCCCCTCCTGAACCTGCGAATGGACGGCCACGGCCTGCGGGCCGCCTTTGACACAGGGGCGGCTTACTCGGTGTTTAATTCGGCGCACCTTGACGAGATCGGGATGGAACCTGAGGAGGTCTATTCGCTGGAGGTGAACGACCCGACCGGCGCGACCTCCTGGCTCCCCGTGTACAGGGCCGGAGAAACCTCTGTGAGCGGGATACCGCTGGGGCCGTGCGAGTTTCTGACCGTTGATCTCAGCCCGGTGGAGCAGGGGCTTGACGCGAGGGTTGACTTTGTGTTTGGCGCAAATGCGATGCTCACATCGGGGCTGGTGTGGGTGATCGATCGGGAGCACAGTTGCCTGCGGCTGGTGGAGCGGGGCGTTGACGTGACCTGAGGGGCCACCCCTCCCGTTCGCAGTCGGTATGGAAAGGCCGGAGGAGCGATGTTCATCTCCTCCGGCCTTAAGCTTCTTTAGCGTGGTAAAGCTATCTTATCTGGCCGCGCGGCGCACCCTGCCGAACGCCAGCCATGTGATGGCAGCCGCCAGAAGTGCGATCCCCACGATCTGGCCCAGTTGACGCCGCGAAACCTCCGCCGGGGAGGGGCCGCCGGTCAGCGGCAGGAGTTCGGGGAACAGGGAGATGCAGGCGGTAGCCGATGCGTCTCCGGCGGTGGCGGTGTTGCATATCTCGCCCGCTGCGGCGCTCTCGCTGGCGACCGTTTCGATGGAGATCGTGACGCGGTCGCCCGGCTGGAGCGAGCCGATGCTTATACTGACCGTCTGCCCGTTCACCGAGGCCGAGCCTGCGCTGTTCGGCGAGACGATCACGTCGCGGATGCTGAACTGGCCGGGGATGGTATCCTGAACGGTGACGGGGTTGGTCGCCACCGACCCGGGGTTGTAGACCTCGACGATCCACGTGACGGCCTCGCCGGGAGTGGCGGCTGTCGGTACGCCCCGCTTGCTGAGAGCCGGATCAATGAGGTTGATCGCCGGGCCGGAGGGGCCGGGGGGTGGGGTGGGTGTCGAACTGCCCGGTGGTTGCAGGGTTACCGAGGCCTGATCGTCCTCGGAGGGGTCGTGGTTGTTGGGTGTCGAGTCGGGATCGGGCTGGTCGGAAGCGGTCACCTCGGCGGTGTTGGTCAGCGGCGGGGCAGCGTTGACGTCGGCCTGAACGGTGAGCGTGGCCGTTTCCCCGTTATCGAGCGTGCCGATGGCCCATACGCCGGTCGCCACCGTGTACGTGCCGTGCGAGGGCGCGCCAACCACGCTGACGTTGATGAAGTTGCCCCCGGGGATCAGATCGGAGTCGGTGACCTCAACGCCGGTGGCGGTGTCAGGCCCGTCATTGGTCACCTGAATGGTGAAGGTGACGGTGTCGCCCACGCTGACCTGAGTCGGCGTGACGGATTTACTCACTCTCAGGTCAGCCGAAGCCTGAGCAGCGGCCACGGTATCCGTGTCCGTGTCGGAAACGGGAGTGTAGTTGTTGCCGTAGATGTCGGTATAGTCGAAGGTGGCGGTGTTGCTGATATCTGTCCCGCCGGGCAGTCCGCCGTCAACGGTGACGGCGATGGTGATCGTCCCCGTGTTGTTGGGCGCGGCAGCCGTGCCCGGCAGGATGCTTCTCGGATAGGCCGTGTTGCCTGTGAGGTCCGCTTCGATGGTGCGGGTTCCGGCGTCATAGGTGCAGGTCCCGACCAGCGGGGCGTTGATGGTGCAGCTTACGAACGTCAGGCCTGCCGGGAGCGTGTCGGTAAACTCGACAGCCGAGCCGGGCAGGGGGAGCGCGGCCCCCGTGCCGGTGTTCGTGAGCGTGACCGTATAGGTCGTTGACCCCGGCGAGGTCACCTGAGTGACGCCGTCGTCTTTGTCAATCGTGATGTTGGGCTGATCGGGCGGCTCGATGAAGACCAGCTTACCGGGCACTTCAAACGAGTACTGGTTGTTGTTGCCCACGCAGAGTTCAGCCCGCCAGGGACCCGGAGCGGGGCTTGCGATGGCGTCACCGGCGAAGTCTGCAACCGAGTCGAAGGTCTCCATATCGCTGTAGCCGGGGCGGCTCTGCTGCTGGGGTGCAGCGTCGTTCCAGACGGTGGCGCTTGAGACGGTTCCCTGAATGATGGGCGGGGCGGGCGATGACGTACAGGTTCCGGACACACCGGGCGGGAAGTAGCAGACCCGGTCGTTACCGTCCATGTCGAAGTTGGTCATGTACATGTTGGAGTCGCCCTGGTCGGAGAACCAGTAGAAGTTCTGGCAACTGGGCGGGTTGGCGCTGTCGTGCTGGTAAGAGGTATAGAGCAGGCCCAGCCAGGCCTCATCGCCCGTGCCCAGCACGCCGTCCGGCCCATCCTCGGTGTCGAAGGTGTTCCCTGAGCCGTCGTTTGCCCCCCGCAGGCGGAAGCGCCAGGCGTTATCGTCGTTGTTCATGCTGGTTGTGTTATAGTCGGGGTCTGCGGGGTCGGTGACGCCGGTGGTTACCCGGAGCGTGTACTCGCCGCAGTCAACCCCCTGTGTGGGGCTGGCGGGCATTGTGACGGTTGTGAGCGTCGTCCAGGCGTCGTTGGATGTGCCGGTTGTGTAAGTCGTCGTTATCAGGCTTGCGCCTGCCGGGCTGAGCAGCGTGAACGTGGCATCATCTGCCACGCCACTGCGTATCTCGTCAATGGCGACTGTGCCCACGTCCAGCGCCGGGTCGAACAGATCGAAGGCAAACTGAGCGTTGGGGACACAGGGGACGTTGATAACCAGTTCATGAGGCAGGTTGTCCCCCGCAACGTTGGTGCGGTAGTCTCCAGTGCCCAGGGTTGCATGCCGCCCGCTGGTCTGAATAAAAACGGGCAGTCCCGGCCCGGGGACTTCAATATCCGCCAGCACGCTTGGCACAAGGATAAGCGATAGGATTATGACTCCGAGAATTGTGATCCCCTGCCGGACTGAGAAAGGCCACCTCTGTTTACTCATGATGGGTTAGTCCTTCATAAAAAAATAATTAGCCGGGGGCCTGCCGGAATATGGTGGGAGTCCTGGATGAAGCTTCCCCATACTCCCGTGAAGTAGGACCTCTGTTGTTAAGGTCTTGCTTTGCGGCCCACGAGACGAGTCACCGCCAGCGAAGGAGGATGAAGAGCGGACAGGCGGGAAATGAAAAGATACTCTGGGAAGTAGTCCTTTGCTGGGCCTAGCCTGTTATACTTTTGTAATTCTATTATATAACTGCTCCGGGAGGCAATTCGAAATTTCTCGTGAAAAAAATTTTCTACCCGGATTATCGCAATTTTATAACCGAATACTAACAACATAGAGACCGAAAATGCAACTTACAAGGAGTTGAAGGCATGGATTTCACACTGACGGAGGAGCAGCGTCAGGCTGCTGAGATGGTGCGCCGCTTTGCCGAAACGGAGGTTGCCCCCATCATCAGGGAGTGGGATCGTCGGGCTGAGATGGCCCCTCACATCCTGCCCCGCATGGGAGAGCTGGGGATTCTGGGTATCTGCCTGCCGGTACGCTACGGCGGTCAGGGGTTTGACTATGTGACGCTGGGGCTGGTGTGTGAAGAGCTGGAACGTGTGGATACCACCCTGCGGGTCGTGATGTCGGTGCATGTCGGACTGTGCAGTCTGGCGTTGCTCCAGTGGGGGACGGAGGAGCAGAAGCAGCGTTTCCTTGTCCCTCAGGCGAAGGGGGAGCGTTACGCCGGGTTCGGGCTGACCGAGCCGGGGCATGGCTCCGACGCCGCCCGTCTGCAATCCACCGCCCGCCGGGAGGGGGATGTCTACGTTCTGAACGGCGAGAAGATGTGGATCAGCCTGGCGACGAAGGCCCATCACTTTCTGGTTTTCGCCCGCACCAACCCCGACGCGCCCAAGCCCTCGGCGGGGCTGAGCGCCTTCATGATCACAGGCGACATGAAAGGCGTCACGACGGGCGACATTCATGGCAAGCTGGGTGTCCGGGCCGGTTCGACCGGCTGGATCGCGATGCAGGATGTTGAGGTTCCGGTCGAGAATCGCATCGGGGAGGAGGGCGAGGGCTTCAAGATCGCGATGAGCGCCCTCGACAACGGGCGCTACACCGTCGCCGCCGGAGCAACGGGCCTGATCCGCGCCTGTCTGGAGGATTCACTCGCCTATGCAGGGCAACGCGAGACCTTCGGCAGGCCTATCGCGCAGCACCAGTTGATTAAGCAGAAGCTCGCGTATATGTCGCTCTGGTATGACACCGCCCGCCTGCTGTACCTCCGCGCCGGATGGATGGAGAATCAGGGCCTCCGAAACACCCGCCAGACGAGCATGGCGAAGTGGTACGCGACCGATCACAGCGTGAAAGCGGCGCTGGAGGCGGTGCAGATTCACGGGGCGTATGGGTACTCGGATGAGTACAACGTCGAGCGCTACCTGCGCAACAGCAAGGGCGCGGTGATCTACGAGGGGACGAGCGAGATTCATCAGTTGATGCAGGCCGACTACGCGCTCGGCTACCGGCAGGATAAACCTCTGCGCTGCGAGCTTCCGGCCTACGATCCGGAGTTCTGGCAGGCGTCTCCCTCCGAATAAAAGCGTAACTTCAGGGCCGAAGAGGGGTTGCAATTTAAAAGGCATTCAGATATAATTTTGGTATGCCTAAAATTATGTTTTGTGTCGGCGCATCGCGGTGTGAGGGATAGCTAAATCGGGGATGGGATATGTCCGGGCCAGCGACAGCACAGGGTGACTTTCGTCTCTCCGACCTCAGGTCGGGAGAGACGGGCGTCGTGCTCCGGCTCGAAGTGGATGGCGATCAGCGCAGGCGGCTGATGGACCTGGGGCTGATCCCCGGCACGGAGGTTACCGCCGAGCTGGTCAGCCCGCTGGGTGACCCGGTGGCCTACCGGGTGCGCGGCTCGTTGATCGCCCTGCGCAGGGATCAGGCCCGGCTGATCGTTATCAGGCGTGAGGCAGACAGGGAGGATGAGGAATGAACCGCACCATCGAGACAACACGGCAACCGGCGGCTCCGGCATGCCACGCCTGCCCGCACCCGCAACTGGTGCAGCTTGGTATTAAGGCCGGGAAGTGGGATCATCTCATCGCGCTGGCCGGGAACCCCAACACCGGCAAAAGCACCGTCTTTAACGCGCTGACCGGCCTGCACCAGCACACCGGCAACTGGCCCGGTAAGACCGTCGCCCGCGCCGAAGGGCTGTTCCGCTACGATGAAGAAACCTATCTGCTCGTAGACCTGCCCGGCACGTATTCTCTGCTCGCGACAAGCGAGGACGAGGAGATCGCCCGTGACTTTATCCTCTTCGGGCAGCCGGATGTGACGGTGATCGTTGTGGATGCCACCCGCCTTGAGCGTAACCTGAACCTCACCCTCCAGATTCTGGAAATCACCGACCGTGTGGTCGTTTGCCTGAACCTGATAGACGAAGCGAAGCGGCACGGGCTGGCGGTCAATCACCGCCGGCTGGCCCGCGAGCTGGGCGTGCCGGTCGTGCCGACCTCGGCCCGCTACGGGATCGGAATCCCCGATCTGGTGGAGACCATCGCCGAAGTGGCGGATGGAAAACGCAGGAGCGAGCCGCGCCGCGTCAGGATCACCGATCCAACCCTCGACCGCGCGGTCTCCGAACTGGTCGAGCAGCTCAAGGCGCTGTTCCCCGGCCTGCCGAGCGCGCGCTGGGTTGCGATGCGCCTGCTGGATGGTGATCGGCGCATCATTCAGGCTGTGCGGAGCGGCGAACTGCGCGATCTGGTGAATGCCCAGCGGGCCGTTCCCGTGCCCGCTCTTGAAGCAGCCAGGGTATGAGCAGACAGCAGAATCTCACCCCTGAGCAGGTCATCAGGCGGGCTGAGGAACTGCGTCAGGAGGTCGGCAGCTTCCACGATCGCTTTGTGGAGAGCGTCTATGACCGGGCCGCCGAGATCACTCAGCGGGTCGTCAGCCGAACAGGCGGGGATGAGAAGTTCGACCTCGACCGGACCCTGGATCGCATTCTGACCAGCCCGACGTGGGGCTTCCCGCTCATGATCGCCCTGCTGGGCATCGTGCTGTGGCTGACGATCACGGGGGCTAACTATCCCTCCCAGCTACTGGCGACGCTTCTCCTCGACTGGGTATACGGGGGATTGCACACTCTGTTTGAGGCGCTCTCCGCGCCCTGGTGGCTGACCGGCTTTCTGGTAGACGGGATGTATCTGTCGCTGGCGTGGGTCGTCAGCGTGATGCTTCCCCCGATGGCGATCTTCTTCCCGCTCTTCACCCTGCTGGAGGATTTCGGCTACCTGCCGCGCGTGGCCTTCAATCTGGATCACATCTTCGCGAAGGCGGGGGCGCACGGCAAACAGGCCCTCACCATGGCGATGGGCTTCGGCTGCAACGCGGCAGGGGTGATCGCGACGCGCGTCATTGACAGCCCGCGCGAGCGCCTGATCGCCATCATCACCAACAACTTCTCTCTGTGCAACGGTCGCTGGCCGACCCAGATTCTCATCGCGACGATCTTCATCGGGGCGCTGGTCCCGCCCACCTGGGCAGGGACGGCCTCGATGCTGGCCGTGCTGGGCGTGGCCGTGCTGGGCGTGGCGATGAGCTTCATCGTCTCATGGGGGTTGAGCAAAACCCTGCTGAAGGGCGAGCGCTCCACCTTTAGCCTGGAGCTGCCTCCCTATCGCCCGCCGCGCATCTGGCAGACGCTCTACACCTCGGTGATTGACCGCACGCTGATCGTGCTCTCCCGCGCGGTCCTGATGGCCGCTCCGGCAGGCGCGGTGATATGGCTGCTGGGCAACATACATCCCGGCGGTGTGAGCCTGGCGGAGCACATCGTCGGCTTTCTCGACCCGATCGGCTGGTTCATCGGGCTGAACGGCGTGATCCTGCTGGCGTATGTCGTCGCCATTCCGGCCAACGAGATCGTGATCCCCACCATCCTGATGCTGACGATGATGACCGGTGGCGCAAGCGGCGTGGCCCCCGGCGTGATGGTCGAGTTCGAGACGACCAGCCAGACGGCGGAAGTGCTGATCGGGATGGGC
>DRKO01000073.1 GCA_011051745.1 Chloroflexota bacterium
ACGGCGAGAGCACAAAAGGCAGGATGCGAGTCGGCACGATCAACAGCACACCGTCGGGCAACGGGACGGGCTTCCCCCTGCGGAGCACAAACACGCGGCGCAGGTGATCGTTCGTGTTGAGGATGCGATCGGCAAGGCCAATCTCACGGACAAGCCGGAGCGCCCAGGGCTTCTGGGTGAGAAACGAGTCAGGCCCGGCCTCGATCACAAATGGCTCGTCACCGAAACCGGCGATCCGCTCGGTGCGAATTTTGCCGCCCCAGCGGGCCGACCGTTCGAGGATGGTGTACCGGAGGGCGACGCCAGACGCGGCGGCCTCTCTTTCCAGGTACCATGCGACGCTCAGCCCGGTGATGCCGCCCCCGATAATGGCAACGCGCAGAGTCGCAGAGGTTCTTTCCGCGCCTCCGGCCTTCTCCCGATCAGCGGCGAGTGGATTCATGGACGAACTCCACCAGACGCCTGACGTTATCCACCGGAGTGCGGGGCAGAACGCCATGCCCCAGATTGAAGATGTGGCCGGGCTGCCCGGCGGCCCGGTCGAGCACGTGCCGGGCGCGTCTTCTGAGCTCAGGCCAGGGGGCCATGAGGGCGACCGGGTCCAGATTGCCCTGAATGGCGACCCCGTTCCCCAGCCGCTCGCGGGCAGTTGCGAGATCGATCCGCCAGTCCACGCCGATCACGTCGCCGCCCGCCTCGCGGATCAGTTCCAGCATACCGCCGGTGTTCGTGCTAAAGTGGATGATCGGCACGCCTCCCCCGCGGGCGATCTCAATAGCGTGGTGACTGTAAGGCATCACCAGCGTTCGGTAGTCATCCGGGCTGAGCACCCCGACCCAGCTATCAAATATCTGGAGGGCCTGTGCGCCCGCCTGCGCCTGAGCCAGCAGGTAATGCCCCACCGCCTCCGAGAGCTTCTCCATCAGGCGATGCCAGGTAACTGGATCGCCCATCATCAGCCCCTTGACCTTTTCGTAGTTGCGACTGCTCCCACCCTCAACCGCATATGCGGCCAGCGTGAAGGGCGCGCCGCTGAAGCCGATCAGCGGAATGCCCCGCCCCTCCAGTTCTCGCCGCGCCAGCCTGATGGCCTTCAGCGTGAAAGGAAGCGCCTCCTCAGGCGGCAGGACGAGGAGAGCCTCGACATCAACAGCCGTGCGCACCGGATTGTGCAGCACCGGCCCCTCGCCTCTGGCGAACTCCAGCACCAGCCCCAGCCCCTCCAGCAGAGGGAGGATATCGGCAAAGATGATGGCGGCGTCGAGGTCAAAGGCGTTCAGGGGTTGCAACGTCACCTCGCACGCCAGTTCGGGCGTCTTGATGAGCTCCAGAATCGAGTACTTCTCGCGCAGTGCCCGGTACTCAGGCATATAACGCCCCGCCTGACGCATCAACCAGATGGGCGTGGCGTCAACCGGCTCACGGCGGCAGGCCCTCAGAAAGCGGCTGTCGGACAGGTCGGTGACAGGCGCGGCTGCCATAACGGTCTGCTTTGTCATTCGCGGTTATCCTCCAGCCAGCGGGCGGCGTCTTTTGCGAAGTAGGTCAGGATCAGATCGGCCCCTGCTCGTTTAATGGCCGTCAGGCTCTCAAGCGCGGTGCGCCGGAGGTCGGTCCAGCCGTTCCGGGCAGCGGCATGCAGCATGGCATACTCGCCGCTGACCTGATAGGCCGCGACCGGAAGGTCATAGCGGCCACGCACATCGCTGATGATGTCGAGATACGGGAGCGCGGGCTTGACCATCAGGTAATCGGCCCCTTCTACCACATCCAGCGCCACCTCCTTGAGCGCCTCTCGCCGGTTGGCCGGGTCCATCTGGTACTGGCTGCGATCTCCGAACTGCGGTGGACTTTCGGCGGCCTCACGAAACGGCCCGTAGAACGCGCTGGCATACTTGGCGGCGTAGCTCATCACGGCGACATGGTTCAGGCCATCCTCATCCAGCGCGGTGCGGATCGCGCCCACCATGCCGTCAATCATCCCCGACGGCGCGATGATATCCGCCCCGGCCTGAGCATGAACGACCGAGGCCCGCCCCAGCAGTTCGAGGGTGGCATCGTTGAGCAGATAGCCTTCCGGCAGATACGGGTTGAAGTGGGGGCCGCCCGGCCTGTTGATGATGCCGCAGTGCCCGTGATCGGTGTATTCGCAGAAACACATATCGGAGATAACGACCATCTCCGGCAGGGCGTCTTTGATGGCCCGGATGGCACGCGGCACAATGCCCTCCGGATCGTAGTTTTCGCTGCCGGTGGCGTCTTTCTCCGCCGGAATGCCAAACAGGATCACAGCCGGAACCCCCAGCTCAAACGCCGCGCGGGCCTCCTCAACGGCCTGATCAACCGAAAGCTGATACTGGCCCGGCATCGAATGGATCGGCTGCCTGATGTCCCGACCGGGGCGCACGAACAAAGGATAGACAAAGTCCGCCGGCTGAAGAACCGTCTCGCGCACCATGCGGCGCAGCGCCTCCGAGCGACGAAGGCGGCGCGGGCGGACTGTGAGATTGAGAGTGGTTCGGGTAAGCGTCGGATTGGACATTATGATTCAGATTCCCTCCAGAAAGTGAGCCTCCAGCCCGGCGATCAGCCCCGCGAGGGTGTGCTCCTCCGGGACAACCTGCACCTCAAGCCCCCGCTCGTGAGCGGCCCGCGCGGTGACAGGGCCAATGCAGGCGACGCACACACCCGCCAGGTCGGCGACGTCTCCGCCTTCGCCGACCAGCCGCCGAAGGAAGTTGTGAACCGTCGAGGGGCTGGTGAACGCCACAGCGTCAACCTGCCCGGCTGATAGCATGGCGGGCACGTTAACCCCCCCGCGCCCCATCACCGTGCGGTAAGCGGTGACGCCTGTCACCTCAGCGCCCGCAGCCGTGAGAGCTTCTTTCAAGACCGGTCTGGCGATCTCAGATTGCGGCAGGAAGACCCGCATACCGGGCGCGGGGCAGAGGGCATCGGCCAGCGACTCGGCCACGTATTCAGCCGGTGTCAGGGCCACCTGCACACCGAGCAATCGCCGGGCCGCTTCGGCAGTCGCCGGGCCGACCGCCGCCACCTGCTGTTTGCCCAGCGCGGAGGGCGCAAGCCCCAGCGTTTCCAGCCGCCGCGCGAGGGCCAGAACGGCGTTGCGGCTGGTCAGAACCAGCCAGTCGAACCGCCCTTCTGCGGCGGCCCGCAGCGCCTCATCCAGCGGGGCGGCATCCTCCGGCGGCGCCATGTCAATGCAGGGATAGGAGAGCGGTTCGGCCCCGCGCCGTCGCAGAAGGGCGTCCAGGTCGGCGGCCTGATGAGGCGCGCGGGTGTTGACCACCCGCTTACCGGCCAGCGGGCGCGGGATCATGGCACGGCCTCCAGAATGTCACCCGCCCCGCGCCGGAGGGCTTCCCGCGCGAGAGTCTGCCCCAGCCGGGCCGCCTCCGCGCGCCTGAGCCCACCGGCCTCCTGCTGCACCGCGCCGCTGATGCTTACATCAATCCGGCGTGAGCCGTCGAGGGCCGAGACACGGCCCCTGAGGTGTACCCGCCCGGCCTCAACGTGGGCATAAGCAGCGATCGGAACGGCGCAGCCGCCGCCCAGCGCGGCCAGGAAGGCCCGTTCGGCTGTGACGGCGACCCCCGTCTCCGCATGGTTGAGCGGCCTCAGCAGCGCCAGCGACCCGGCTTCGTCGCGGCACTGGATGCCCAGCGCCCCCTGACCGGGGGCGGGCAGCATCACGTCGAGCGGCAACACCTCGCTCACCACATCGAGGCGGCCCAGCCGCTCCAGCCCGGCACAGGCCAGCACAACAGCATCATAGGGGCCATCGGGCGCAAGGGCCTTGCTAATGCGCGTGGGAACGTTGCCCCGGATATCAGCCACCCTCAGATCGGGGCGGCGGTTCAGAAGTTGCGCGGCACGGCGGCGGCTGCTCGTCCCGACCGTTGCGCCTTCCGGCAGTTCATCGAGCACCGCGCCGCTACGGCTGACCAGCACATCGTTGACGGTAGCCCGCTCGACCACCGCGCCGACCGTCAGCCCGTCCGGATCATCGGTGGGCAGGTCCTTCAGGCTGTGGACGGCGAGGTCTATTTCGCCGTCGCGGAGCGCGGCTTCCAGTTCGGCGGTGAACAGCCCCTTCCCGCCGATGAGCGGCAGCGGCGTATCCAGCACCCGGTCGCCGCGCGTCGTGAACACCACGATCTCAACGAGGGCCGCCGGATAGGCTGCCCGCAGCAACCCGGCCACGTGTTCAGCCTGCCAGAGCGCCAGCTCCGACCCCCGCGTGCCGATCCTCACGGTTTCCGGGTAATCAGTCACCGGCTGTGATCCTTTCAAATTCCGGGATACTTTCCGCGTGATCGCCGCCGCTTCGATCACCGTCCCGCGTCCCCTCCGGCTGATCCTCCGGCTCGCCCAGCGCGAAAAGCTCGCGAACGGCGCTGGCGTAGAGATAGCCCCTGCCGTCTGCGGCTTGCCCTTTCAGATAAACGGTTGGCCGATGCAGCAGCTTGTTGACGAGGCGGCGGGCTAGCGCTTCGATGACTTCCCGCTCGCGCGGGCCGGGATCACCCAGGCGGCTCAACGCCCGCTCGACCTCCGCCTCTGCCACACCGGCGGCCCAGCGACGCAACTCGGTGATCACCGGTATGATCTGGCGGCTGCCCATCCACTCCGCAAAACCGGCCGCTTCTTCCGCGATGATGGCCTCAACCTGCGGCACGGCGGCCTCGCGTCGGGCGAGGTTCTCATCAAGCGTCGCCTGCAGATCGTCAATATCATAGCGATAAACGTTGGGCAGGTTGCCAACCGCTTCTTCGATGTCGCGCGGGACGGCGATGTCAATCAACACCAGCGGGCGGTCTTCACGCCCAGAGAGGGCCGTTGCCACATCATCGGCGTGGACGACCGTATGAGGCGCGCCTGTGGCACTGATGACGACATCCGCCTGACGTAACGCCGCAGTCAGGTGACGCCAGGCCACCGCCTGCCCGCCGACCGCTTCCGCAAGGGCCTGAGCACCGGAGTAGGTACGGTTGATGCAGGCAATGCGCCGCGCGCCGTGCCTCTGAAGGGCCTGCGCGGCCAGTTGCGCCATCTCCCCCGCGCCGATGACGAGCACGTCAACCGCGCCCAGGTCCCCGACCTTGTCTCCGGCGAAAAGGGCAGCGGCATGGCTCACCGAGGTGGTGTAGCGGCTAATGTCGGTCTCGGTGCGGGCGCGTTTCCCGGCGTGGATAGCCTGCATAAACAGATGGGAGAGAACCGGCCCCGTCGTGCTGGCCGCCTTTGCGCTGGCGAACGCCTGCGACACCTGTCCCAGTATCTGCGGCTCCCCCAGGATCATCGAGTCCAGCCCGGCGGCCACCCGCATTAAGTGCCTGACGGCATCCTGATCGTGCATGAAGTAGAGATACGGCTTCAACACGCCAATCGGAATGCCATACAGACGGCTCAGGAAGTTCTCGATGGCGGCCCGTCCCCCCGCGATCTGGCGGGCCGTGGCGTAGACCTCAAGCCGGTTGCAGGTCGAGAGGATCACCCCCTCCCGCAGCGCCGGGGGCGCATCCTGAAGGCCCAGAGCCGGGTCGCCGTTGAACACGGCGGCGTGCAGGGGAAGCTCTCCAAGCGCGAGGGTCAGCTCATGGCCCGACAATGCGAGCTGTTCGCGGAGTTCAACCGGAGCCGTGCGATGGTTCAGACCGACGAGAAGGATTGACATACGGCACTACCTGTGGCTACTGTGATCGGTCGGGGTCAGGTCGCTACCCGCCTGCGTTCATCTACAAGGCTTGCCAGCGCCGCTACCAGCGGCTCGCTGTCATTCAGCATGGGCGGACGCTCAACCCTCAGGCCGTATTTCCGGGCCATCTCCTGCATGCCGATATCAATGTCATACAGCACCTCGAGATGGTCGGCGACGAAGCCGATCGGGGCGATGATCAGGTTGCGGTCGCCCCGCGCGGCCAGTTCGGGGATCAGGTCTTCCACCTGCGGGCCGAGCCAGGGGACGCCGGTCCGGGCCGCGCTCTGATAGGAGAACAGCCAGCGATCCGAAGGCAGATTCAGCCTCGCAGCCAGCAAACGGGCCGTCTCATGAAGTTGAGCCTCGTAAGGATCGCCGCGCTCCAGGATGAACTCCGGCAGGCTGTGCGCGGTGAAGATCACCTTCACCGTATGACGTACCTCCTCCGGGAAGCGTACCAGCGTCTCCCGTATATGACCGGCGATCCCGTCAAGATACTCTGGCTGCGTCCCCCAGCTCCTGACGAAAGAGACGCTTACATCCTCCTCGACCGCCTCCAGCGCGGCCTCCAGCTTCTCCTGATAAACGCCGATGCTGAGGGCACTGTAGTGAGGGGCCATACAGATGGCGACAATATGCCGGACGCCATCGGCCACCATCTGCGCCACCACATCCCTGATGTAGGGATGCCAGTGGCGCATCCCCACATAGACGGGCAGGCCGGTTCGTCCGCTCAACTTTCCGGCGAGGCTCCGGGTGATCTCAAGGAGCGGTGAGCGCCCTCCTATCTGACGATAACGCTCCGTGACCTCATCAATCAGGTGTTGAGGCGTTTCACGTCCGCCACGAATATCGAGCAGGTAGGCCGGAATGTCATCCAGCGAATCCGGCCCGCCATAGGCCAGCAGGAGGACGGCGGTCGGGGCGGGTTGCCGGGCTTTCCGGTTACGGGTTCCTCTGTTAGCTCCGGTGTGCATCAGTCGGATGCCCCTTTCGGTGGAAGACGGAGGTAGGGCTCCAGCTCTCGAAGGTAGGGGAAGCTCCCCGGCTGGTAGGTGCAGAAAGGTTCCTCGCCGACCGGATCGCCGGTCACGGCGTAGGCCCGCGAGCGCGACCCGCCGCAGATGTACCGGAACTCACACCGTCCACACTTCCCCTCGTAGGCATCCGGATCACGCAGGGCGCGGAACAGGGGTGACTCACGGTAGATGTCCACCAGCGAAGTTTCCCTTACGTTTCCGGCGGCCACCGGCATGAACCCGCTGGGAAACACCTCGCCACGCCGTGAGATGAACACGAACCCGTTCCCGGCGTTGATGTGGAGCGGCGGTCGGCGCATGCGGTCTTCTTCCACATAGCGGGCGTTACTGAAGTCAGCGATCCGTTCGAAGTCTTCCCTGAGCCGCCGGTACGTCTCGCCCAGCCCCATCACCGGCACAGGATCAACGCCCAGACGGTCAAGGACCGCCCGCTGGAGGACGATCCGCTTGTAGTGGTGGCCTTCGGTAGTCTTGATGCTCAGCAGCTTGCTGGCATCGTAGAGCCAGTTCATCACGTCCTCATATTCCTGAGGGGAAACCTCATCCTCAACCTTTCCGCGTCCGGTGGGAACTAGGAAGAAGACGCTCCACGTCATCACCCCCAGGTCCTGTACCAGACGGAAAATGTTGGGCAGGTCGTAGAGGTTGTAACGGGTGACGGTGGTGTTGAGCTGAAGCTTGAGACCGGCTTCGTGGGCGGCTCGCCAGCCGTTCAGGGTCATCTCAAAGGAGCCCTCGACAAGCCGGAAGTTATCATGCAACTCCGGGGTCGAGCCGTCAATGCTGAGCGAGATGGCCTTAGCTCCGGCGGCCTTGAGCTTCCTGAGGTTTTCCCGGTTCAGCAGAGGCGTGCCGGACGGCGAGACGGCGATGGGCAGGCCGATCCCGGTTCCGTAAGCCACCAGTTCGAAGATATCCTGCCGCTTGAACGGGTCGCCGCCGGTGAAGATGACAATCGGGCGCGGCCTGCCGAATTGCTCTATCTGATCGAGCAGCCGTTTCCCTTCTTCGGTGGTCAGAGTGCCGGGCTCGACTTCGGCGATGGCCTCCGCGCGGCAATGGCGACAGGCCAGATCGCAGGCGTTGGTCGTCTCCCAGATAACCATGAAGGGGCGCTCGGTCAGATCATACACAGGGGCACGGATAAGTGTTCTCTCGTGCGGGTGGGACATCGGCGGGGGAACCTCCCTGATGGGGCCTGCGTCAGCCTCTGCTGACGGAAGCCAGAAAATCTTCG
>DRKO01000074.1 GCA_011051745.1 Chloroflexota bacterium
CTGCTCCAGATTCAGAACTTCCAGAACGTCTCTGGCGGAGAGCACCGGATGTGCGCCATCCTGAATCAGGCGGTTGGTTCCTTCACTGCCCCGCGCGGTGATGTTTCCCGGCACGGCGAACACCTCGCGGCCCTGTTCCAGAGCGTGCCCGGCGGTTACCAGCGCTCCGCTCTTAATGCCCGCCTCCGTCACCAGCACGCCGCGAGCCAGCCCACTGATCACCTGATTGCGCGGCGGGAAGTTGGTGGCCTGCGGCTTTGTCCCCAGCGGGAAGGTGCTCATCAGCGCCCCCTGCTGGACGATCCGGGCCGCAAGCTGGCGATGCTCCGGCGGGTAGATGATGTCCAGCCCGCACGCCAGAACGGCGATGGTCCGCCCCCCGGCATCCAGTGCAGCCCGGTGCGCTTCCGAATCCGCGCCGCGGGCCAGCCCGCTGACGATCGTCAGGCCGCTGGCGGCCAGATCACGGGCCAGCCGGTAGGTCACCTGACGACCATAGGGCGAAACGGAGCGCGTCCCCACAACGGCCAGCGCCCACTCGTCCCTCTCCGAGAGGCTGCCCCGCAGGTAGAGCACCGGTGGGGCCTGATCGATCTGGCGCAGTTGCTTCAGGAGGGGCGGGTAGTCCTCGTCTTCCCACGTCAGGACGGCGATCCCCAGCTTGTCCAGGCGGGCCAGCTCTGCCTCAAGGTCAACACGGCGACGTGTTTCCAGCAGGCTGTGAAGCGCCCGGCGATCCAGCCCGGCCCGGCGCAACGCTTCCGGTTCCGCCGTCCACGCCTCTCGCAGCGAGCCGAAATGCTCCTGTAGCCGCCGCAGCCGTACCGGGCCGACGCCTTTCGTAAGGCTGAAGCCCACCCAGTACTGGCGTTCGTTCATCGTTTAACTGCCTGTGCACACCGGGGCCGATAACATTACCCAAAATCCCGAAGCTGTCAAGCTGCCGGAGGGTTTCAGGGCCGGGTGAAGGGATCAAACAACTTCTGATATTCCTGCAGGGCGTAGCGGTCGGTCATCCCGGCGATGTAGTCGCACACGATGCGCGCCAGCGTCTCGTTCCCTTCCTCCCAGCGTTTGCGCGTTGAGTTGGGCAACTGCTTTGGCTCCTCCATGTAGGCGTTGAACAGGTCGGTGATGAAACGCTCCGCCTTCTGGGCCATGCGGATCACCCGGTAGTGCCGGTACATGTTCTCGTAGAGGAAGTCTTTAAGCTCACGGACCATCGCCTGCATTTCGTCGCCGTGACCGATTACGTTATAAGGAAGGAGTTGCAGCTCCTCAACCGATTGCGGGCTGGCCTTCACCAGCCGCTCGTGGGTGGCGTTGCACACATCACGCACCAGAATGCCGATCAGGCGGCGGATCAGGCGGTGGCGGATCATCTCGTTGAAGTCCTCGCTTCGGAAGCCGATCTCCCGCTTGCCCAGTTCCCACAGCGCCAGCCCGTCAAGCTGGCGCGGAGTGATCAGACCGGCATACAGCCCATCGTCCAGATCGTGTGCGGTGTAGGCCAGTTCGTCCGCCACATTCGCGATCTGGGCCTCCAGATTGGCGCGTTTCTCCGGCTCGTACCCCTCGGCGGAACTGATGTCGTACTCGGTCTCGTGCTTGACGATCCCCTCCCTCACCTCGTAAGTCAGGTTGAGGCCGGGGAAATCGGGGTAACGGCGCTCCAGAAAAGTCACGATGCGCAGGGTTTGCCGGTTGTGATCAAACCCGCCATGCGCCTCCATCAGGCGGGAAAGCACCATCTCGCCGGAGTGCCCGAATGGCGGATGTCCCAGATCGTGTGCCAGGCAGATCGCCTCCACCAGGTCCTCGTTGGCTCCCAGAACGCGGGCGATGGTTCGCCCGATCTGGGCCACCTCCAGCGTGTGAGTCAGGCGGGTGCGGTAGTAGTCGCCCTCATGGTTCACAAAAACCTGAGTTTTGTACTCCAGCCGACGAAAGGCCGTCGTGTGCAGAACCCGGTCGCGGTCGCGCTGGAAGGCCGTCCGGTGATGGGGTTCTTCCTCTGGATATTCACGACCCCGGCTGTCGCCGCTCTTCATCGCGTAAGGGGCCAGCACCTCGCGCTCGCGGGCCTCGATCTCCGTGCGGGTGACTATCATTTCCTTTTCCCCTCTATCCCTGGACACCGCCAGATACGTCTAGGGCAGTCTAACATCCTGCCTGGGCAGTGTCAACGCCCCTGAGCGGCGGGTGTATCTGGAGTTGTGGAGCAGCCCGTGCCGGTTGTGATGGCCTGGACGATGGGGGCCGGGCGGGCGTTCGGTTATCGCAGGGGAAGCTGGCAGGGTCAGCTACCGGCTGATATTTCCTCCGGTGTCTCCTGATGGGGGATGACCTCGCGCGGGGGAACAAAGCCGGGTTTGAGGGCCAGCCAGCGAATCGGGTCTACCGTGATGCCGTTTACGATGATCTCAAAATGAAGGTGCGGCCCGTTGATCCGGCCTGTGTTACCGGCCAGGCCGATCACATCACCGCGCCGGACGATCTGCCCCGGCTCGACCAGAATCTCAGAGAGATGCGCGTACTGGGAGAAGACGCCATACCCGTGATCAATGATGACCACGTTACCCCGGATGTCAAAAGAATCAGCGACGGCCACGCGCCCCCCCGCCGTCGCCTGAACCGGCTCGCCGATTGCCCTGCGGAAATCCGTGCCGGTGTGGTGGGCGGCCCACATGCCGCCGTTATAGGTGCGGCTGTTTCCAAAGCGGGAGGTGACGACGCCACCGGGAACGGGAAGCGCGTAAGGCCAGTCCCAGTGATCGGGGTACGTCCGGGTGGCGTAGATCGCGTCCAGCCGATCCAGTTCGTTCTGGTTTAACTCCGGTTCCAGCAGAGGAACCAGACGGTAGGGTAGCGCCAGTTGCTCCTGTGGATAGGCAAAATCCAGAACGGTGAGCGTTTCGGTGGTGGAGAGGCTCTCACCGGTGAGGGGGTTATACGCCTCGATGGTGAGGAGATGCTCGCCTGGCGGCTCGTCAAAATCGAAGGCGAAAAGGGCGATGTACCCCTCGCCAGACCAGAAAACATCAAGGGGGGCATCGTCCAGCGTCACACTCACGCTCAGGGGATAGCCGCCGCCCACGTAGACGAACCCCGCCTGAGCGGGAACCAGTTCGGTGGGCGACACCACCACCGAGAGCGCGGGGGCGACAGGCCCGGCATGGGCAGCAGGAACAGGGAGGACGATCCCGACGGCCAGCAGGAGCAGGATACTTGCGGCTAAACGAATCTTCATCACAGATTACCGACGCCTCGTCAGAAGTAGATTCCCCCAGCCGTCCACCCTTGCCAGCCAGCCGGGGGGAATGAGCGTTGTTGCATCAAGCTGGAAGACCACCGCCGGGCCGGCGAAGCGGTTCCCCGCGCGAAGCCGATCACGGTCGTAAAGGGCCGTCGGGGTCGGACCGTCCGGCGAAAACCAGACCGGATGCGTCCCCAGCCGGGCCTGTGAGGCGTCCGGGCCTTCCTCTGGAAGCGTCTCGAAAGCGGGCCTGGGGCCGCGCCCCACTGCCCGCAGACGGGCGTTAACCACCTCTATTGCCTCGGCCTCGTGCCTGTGCCCGTAACGCTGCTCGTGGGCGCTGTGAAAGGCGGCCCCCCAGTCCCCATCGGCGGGGTGGGTGACCGTGATCTCGTGTGATTGGCCGACGTAGCGCATATCCAGCGCCCGCTCCAGAACGATATCGGGGGCAGCGATGCCCTCGTTCAGCAGGTCTTCGCGTGCGCGGGCCTCAAGCGGCGCGAAGATTGTATCCAAAGTAAGAGGGTTTAGCACCTCTTCGCCTGCCATGATCGTCTGCGAGTAGTCTTTGACCAGGTCAGCGACCGTCATCCCCAGAGCCGAGAGCACGCCCGGTGTGCGGGGAACCAGAACGCGGGAGATGCGGAGCGTTTCCGCCAGCGCACAGGCGTGCAACGGCCCTGCTCCGCCGAAGGGGACGAGAACAAAATCGCGGGGGTCGTAGCCACGTTCTATCGAGATGGCGCGGATCGCCCGCTCCATCGTAGCGTTGGCAACCCGGATCACCCCCCAGGCCGCCTTCTCCGCCGACTCCACCCTCATCTCGGACGCCAGGCGGGTCAGGGCTGCCCGCGCCCGCTCAGGGTAAAGGGGCATCTCCCCGCCCAGAAAGTGATCGGCATGCAGACGGCCTAACAGGAGGTTGGCGTCGGACGTGGTCGGCTCCTCTCCGCGTCCGTAACACGCCGGGCCGGGGTCTGCGCCCGCGCTTTCAGGGCCTACCCGCAGAGCGCCGCCGGGGTCTACACGGGCGATGCTGCCGCCACCCGCCCCGACCGTGTGGATATCCACCACCGGCAGGCGCAACGGCAGGCCGGCGATCTTCGATTCGCGCGTGCGGACGATCCGACCGGGGAAGAGCGCGACATCGGTGGAGGTCCCGCCCATGTCAAAGCTGATGATGCGGTCAAAACCGGCCATCTGCGCCACGTGGAACGCGCCCACCGCTCCGCCTGCCGGGCCGGAAAGGACGGTACGGGCCGCCTCGCGGCGGGCGGTGGCCGCCGTGATCACCCCGCCGTTGGACTGCATGATGCGCAGGCGACGACCGCCCAGCGCGGCTTCGACACGCGCCAGATACCGATCCATGAGGGGGGCCACATAGGCGTTGA
>DRKO01000075.1 GCA_011051745.1 Chloroflexota bacterium
GCTGGCCCGCGTTTTCCAGCATGAGATCGATCATCTGGACGGGGTGCTGTACATTGACCGGGCCAGCGAGGTCTGGCGGGCGGGCGAGTTGCCGCCTTCGATGCGTGAAGATGAAGAGGTCCCCTCAGAAGCGACTGCCTCGCCCCTACCGGAGGAACCGCTTATCTGAGAAGGTTGGTTTGCCGCTCTCCGGGCTGCTCTTACGAAGGGCAGCCCTTTTTTCGTGGTGAAGATCAGCGGGGAGGCGGCAGGTGGTGGGTATCGTTCAGGCGGATCAGGGCCGCCCCATCCCTGTCAAGCCGTACCTCCGAGAGGGAGGCGTTGTACATGTGGAATACCCAGCCTCCGCGAGGGGGAATCCCCAGGCTCAGAAAGAGCACCATCTGAAGCGTCCCCCCGTGAGCGACGATAGCCACCGTGTGCAATCGGTGTCTCTCCGCGATCTCATCCAGCACGGCCCGAACGCGGGCTGCCACCGCCGTAAGCGTTTCTCCGCCCGGCGGGGCAGGCCCCAGCCCGGCTCGCCAAGCGGCAAGTTCAGCCGCGTAATGCCGTTCAACCTCGGCGGCGGATAGCCCTTCCCACAGACCAAAATCCATCTCGCGCAGGCGGGGATCAGAGCGGACAGGTAATCCGTGTGCGGAGGCGATCACGGCAGCAGTTTCCAGCGCTCGCCTGAGATCGCTGGTATAGACGGCGCTAATAGGCTCGCTGGCGAGGCGGTCCGCAAGGGCGCGGGCCTGTCGCCTCCCTTCCCCGCTGAGAGGGAGGTCGGTCCGTCCGATATATCGGTGCTCGGCGTTCCAGGTCGTTTCCCCGTGCCGGACGAGGAGCAGCTTTATCACTGTTTCTGAAGAACCCTTGACAGATCAACGCAAACTCCACTATACTGTGAGTATACACGCACGAATGTGAATACACAAATGTGCAAATGACCGATTCACGTCTTACCCGTCTTGTAGAAGTCGCCCGCGCCTACTATCTGGAGAACCGGACTCAGGCGGAGATTGCCCGCAGCCTGGGTATCTCACGGAGCCAGGTATCCCGCTACCTGAGCGAGGCACGCGAACTGGGCATTGTCCAGATTCGCATCGTTGTGCCGGGCGAGGAAGCCCCCGAACTGGGCGACAAACTGAAGCAGCGCTACCCCCATCTGCGAGATGTCATCGTCGCGCCGATCTTCGACAGCGATCTGGAGGCCGTCCGCGCGATCATCGGTCGCTATGCGGCCAACTACCTGGCCGAGGTCGTAAAGCCGAACCAGCGATTGGTTCTGGGGTGCGGGCGCACTCTGCGAGCGATGGTGAATGCCCTGCACAAGCGTGAGGTTCCGGGCATCAGTGTGGTACAGGCGATGGGCAATCTGGGCCACGAGGCCCATAAGATTGACTACAACGAGATCGCCCGTGAGGCGGCTGAATGCCTCGGTGGGCGTGTCTACTACCTGAGTGCACCGGCCATTCTGGGTAAGGGGTCGGGGCGGGCGGCAGACCTGGTGACCACTAACCCTATTCTGGAGCACTCCCTCTCGCTGGCTCGTCAGGCTGATATTTTCGTGGTCGGGCTCGGCTCGCTGGAGAGCGACCAGCTTTATGCCCGCGTGGGCCTGATCGGTCAGGATGAACTGGACGATCTGGCCGGGCGTGCGGTAGGGGATATCTGCGGGCGCTTTTTTGACCTCAACGGCGAGAAGCAGATTTCTGCATTCGAAGATCGGATTGTGGGTATTGATCTGGACGACCTGCGGCAGGCGCATCTGACGATCGGTGTAGCCGGAGGCCCGGATAAGGTTGCCCCCCTGCTGGGCGCGATCCGGGGGCAGTTGATTAACGTTGTGGTCAGCGACGAGCAGACGGTACGTAGCATTCTGGCACTGGACGACGCCTATCCTCTCCCCGGTGGTGAGGCCATCTGGGAATGACCGGTGGGGCCTTCAGAAAAAGCCTTTCCCTGTGCGGGGTTAAATGAGACGTCGCAGAAGGAAAGGCCTCGTGACAGGGCGGCTGACTATTCCCCCGTCCTTTCTCTATCTTTCCCCCGTTCCCTATCTGAAGCCCCCCGAAATTCCGTGCGAACCACAGGCGATCGGTCGGGCTGGTGAGTGAGAAGGAGGGTTCAGGCGCTAAATTCCCCGTGTTTGTCTTCTACAAACGTTCATTTCGCTTGCAAGCACCCTGTGAGGGAGGAAAAGATGAAGAAGTACGCGATTCTGCCCGTGCTATTGCTGATCGTTGTCCTGCTAGCGGTTGCCTGTGGAGGCGGCACAGCCACACCCGCCGAGGAGGAGGCAGCCCCGGCGGAGGAGGAAGCGGCTCCTGCCGAGGAGGAAGAGGCGGCCCCCGCTGAAGAGGAAGAAGCGGCCCCCGCCGAGGAGGAGGCGATGGAGTTTGGCGAGCCGACCCTGATCACGGAGGGGCTGGGAACAGCAGAGGACTTGGTCCCCACCGAGGAGGAGGTCCAGACCGCGCTGGCCCGTCTGGAGGCGGACGACTCCTTCATTGGTATCATCGCCTGCACCTACTCCACCGACTATCACTCCACCGTCGCCGAGTCGGCTCAGGAGTATGCCGAGTCACTGGGCTTCCGGGTGGAGACGTTCGACTCGGAGGTTGATGTCGAAAAGCAGATCAGCGCCATTGAGAACTTTGTTTCCAGCGGAGCAGATGTGATCGTCATCTGCCTGTTCGATCCGCCCAGTGTCCAGTCGGCTCTGCAGGAGGCGGCTGATGCTGGCGTGTACATCGTCCAGTATGCAGGCCGTCAGGCGGCTGAGTTTGGCGGCGTGACGATCAGCATCGAGGATGAAGACCTGGGCCGGACGGCAGGGCAGTATGCCGGGCAACTGATCAACGAGGAACTCGGCGGCGAAGCCAACGTCGCGATCCTTGACTTCCCCGATGTGCCCAACGTCGTGATCCGGGCTGATGCGATCCGGGAAGCCCTGCTGGAGGAAGCTCCCGATGCCGACATCGTCGGCAACTATCTGGGCGGCACAACCGAGTTTGGCCTCCAGTCCATGGAGACAGCGTTACAGGAGCATCCGGACATCAACGTGGTTGTCAGCATCAACGATGCAGGCGCTTACGGGGCACTCCAGGCTCTCGAGGCCGCCGGTCACACGGCTGAGGACACGATCGTTGTCGGCATTGACGCCGAGCCGCAGGCCCTTGAGTACATCAGAGCGGGCACGATGTACCGCGCCACGGTTGACACAGCCCCTGCCGAGACAGGCCGCATGGCGATCAACGCTGCGATCAAGCTGCTGGCCGGTAGCACGCTCCCGCAGAACGTCCGTGTCCCCGTTAACCTGATCACGGCTGAGGATCTACAGTAGGTCTCTGCCTGTGCCGGGGGAGGCCCGCACAGGGTCTCCCCCGGCCTGTCAACTGCCGCTAGCGATTGGAAGGAATGCCTCTCATGGCTGCGACCGATCCGGTGACTCCCAAGGCTGCCAGCCCCCGGATAGACGGGCGGCGAATCGTCAACTTCCTGGGGGAGCAGGGGTTCATCGTCATCTTTGTTCTGTGGGCCTTATTTCTTGCCTTTGCC
>DRKO01000076.1 GCA_011051745.1 Chloroflexota bacterium
GCCCGTGACCGCGGTCAGGGCTTCAACGACTACATGAGCGAGGAGTGCCCCGGCGTCGAGATCATCGCCCGCCAGACGGCCAACTTCAACCGCGCGGAGGGCCTGAGCGTGTTCGAGAACATCCTTCAGGCCGAGCCGGAGATCGATGGCGTGTTCGCCCACAACGACGAGATGATCCTGGGCGCGATTGAGGCGGCCAAGGCTGCCGGTCGCGCAGACGAGATCGTCTTCGTCGGCTTCGATGCCATTGACGACGCGGTGGCCGCAGTGGAAGCCGGTGATCTGGCCGCCACCATCGCCCAGCAGCCCGCCCTGATGGGCCAGCTCGGCGTTGAAACCGCCGTCGCCTACCTCAACGGCGAGACCGTCGAGAGCTACATCCCTGTGGATCTCTCGCTGGTAACGGCAGACTAAGAGACATGCCAGGCGGACGCGGGGCGGGGGCCTGGCTCCCGCCCCGTGTCTAACGGGCAACGCGCACCGTGAGAGAGCACTCCGGGGCGCGACAGGTCTCTCCGCCCCGGCAACGTAACTTGATCAGACACCAGTGACGTACACAGGAATCACATGTCTGCTGCTAATGGAACCTTCCTCCGCATGGAACACGTCTCTAAAGCCTTCCCCGGCGTACAGGCGCTCGAAGATGTGACCTTCGAGGTTGCCAGGGGAGAAATTCACGCGCTGGTCGGGGAGAACGGGGCAGGGAAGAGCACCCTGATGAAAATCCTCACCGGAGCCCTGCTCCCGGACGAGGGTCACATCGTCCTGCGGGGCCAGCCGGTCAATATCAGCAACCCCTCTGATGCTCAGGCCCTCGGGATCAGCATGATCCATCAGGAGCTGGCACTGATCCCCTACCTCACCGTGGGGCAGAACATCTTCCTGGGGCGAGAGCCAGAAGCGAAGCTGCCCGGCTTCATTGACTGGGGCTCGCTGTACAGGGAAGCACAGGCCCTGCTCGACCGCCTTAACGTCGAAGTCAACGCTCGAACGGAAGTCTCGAACCTGAGCATCGCCCAGCAGCAGATGGTGGAGGTAGCAAAAGCCCTCTCACTCAACGCGGACCTCATCGCGATGGACGAGCCCACTTCGGCCCTGACCCGACGGGAGACAGAAGTCCTTTTTGAACTCATGCGCTCCCTCAAGAGTCAGGGCGTTTCCATTATCTTCATCTCCCACAGGCTGGAGGAGGTCTTCCAGGTCGCCGACAGGGTCACGGTGCTGCGCGATGGGAGGCTCATCGGGACGGCTCCGATCAGTGAGCTGGATGAAGATCAGGTCGTGCATATGATGGTGGGGCGTGACCTGGGCGAGATGTATCCCAAAGCCCAGACGGAGCGGCAGGAGGTGGTGCTGGAAGCCATTAACCTTGAAGACGGGAAGGAACTGCGCGGCGTCAGCCTGAAGCTGCACCGGGGGGAGATCGTCGGGGTGGCTGGCCTGATCGGGGCCGGGCGCACCGCGCTGGCCGAGACGCTCTTCGGCGTCCGTCCGGTCACGGCGGGGGAAATACGGATTGAAGGGAAACCGGTTAAAATCGGCTCTCCCCAGCGGGCCATTGAGATGGGGATGGGCCTCGTGCCGGAGGATCGGAAGCTGCAGGGGCTCTTCCTGAACATGGCCGTTCGAGAGAACATCGTACTCAGCGCGATCAGGAAAGTCAGCGCCTGGGGCTTTGTGAAATTCAGGGAAGCCGAGCGGCTGGCGGGTGAGTTCGTGCGGAAGCTTGGCATCCGAACGCCCAGCCTGCGCCAGCGCGTTCGGAACCTCTCAGGCGGCAATCAACAGAAGGTCATCATCGCCCGCTGGCTGACGCTCCAGCCCCGCATACTGATCCTCGACGAGCCGACGCGCGGCATTGACGTGGGGGCCAAGGCGGAGATCCACGCCCTGATGAGCCAGCTTGCCCAGCAGGGTGTGGGCGTGCTGATGATCTCGTCCGAGCTCCCGGAAGTGCTGGGGGTCAGTGATCGTATCATCGTCATGCATGAGGGGCGCATAACAGGCAGGTTCACCCGCGAAGAGGCGACACAGGACAGCATCATGCGGGCCGCTACCGGAGGGAAAGAAAACAATGTCGCTGACTAAGCTGGTCGAGACGCTCCGCCGCTCCAGCGTCTTCGTCATCCTCTTGCTTATCGGCATGATTTTCGCGGTAAGCTCGCCTGAATTCCTGACCGTCTCAAACCTCCTGAACGTGGCCCTGCAAACCTCGATCATCGCCATTGTCGCCATCGGTATGACGTTCACCATCCTGACCGCCGGGATCGATCTCTCGGTCGGTTCGCTGATGGCACTGTGCGGTGCGCTGGCGGCGGGGTTAAGCGTACGTCAGGGACTGGGGACCTACGGGGGGATTACGCTGGCGTTGCTGGCCGGGATGGGCCTGGGCCTCATCAACGGGCTGCTGATCGTCAAGGGGGATATGCCGCCCTTCGTGGCTACGCTGGCTATGCTGACCATCGCCCGGGGCCTGACGCTGGTCTACACAGAGGGCCGCCCCATCGCCGGGCTCGATCAGAAGTTCATCTTCTGGGGCACAGGGCAGTTGCTCGGTATCCCCATGCCGGTGATCCTGCTGACGGTTATCGCGATCATCGCCTTTATCGTCCTCCGCTACACGCGCTTCGGGCTGTATGTCTATGCCACCGGCGGGAATGAGGAGACAACCCGCCTGGCCGGTGTCTCCCCTGACAGAATCAAGCTGGCCGTGTATGTCATCAGCGGGTTTACAGCCGCGCTCGGCGGTATCCTCCTCACCGCCCGGCTATGGTCGGCGCAGCCAAACGCGGCTGTAGGCTGGGAACTGGACGCCATCGCCGCGCCGGTGCTGGGAGGAACCAGCCTGTTCGGGGGCGTGGGGAGCATCGGCGGCACGCTGGTCGGGGCGTTCATCATCGGTGTGCTGTCCAACGGGTTGAACCTCCTGGGCGTCTCGTCATACTACCAGCAGGTCATCAAGGGGATCGTGTTTATTCTGGCCGTGATGCTCGACCTCTTCACAAAGCGTCAGCGGTAAGGCAGGCAACAGGGCGTTTCTTTCCTCTTTCCTCAGGCGCGTTGACAGTCTCCGCTCAGCGCGTTAAGATACCGCGCGCTACTTACCTGCTTTCACACTTTTACGCAACGGACCTCGCTGAGGAGTTTACGCTGTGCCTCTATTCTTAATGGTGTGGCTGGTGGTCAGCTTCCTGACACTGGGTGCGCTGGCCGTGATACGCCCGAACCGGCACGTGACATGGCTGGTTATCATCATTCTGCTGACGGCCTTCGCCGTGTGGGTCAGCCTGCCGGATAATCCGGGGATCCACATTGACACCAACGGCGACGGCGAGTACGAGATCAATAAGGAGATCGCCATCCGGCAGGGGCTCGACCTGGCAGGAGGAGTCAAAGTCCTGCTCGAAGCCGATCTGCCGGAGGGAGAGACCCCCCCGCCGGGGGCGATGAACGAGGTTCGCCGCATCGTCGAAGCACGCATTGACAGCCTCGGAGCGCTGGAACCCGTGATCCAGCTACAGGGGGAGCGGCGGCTGATCGTTGAGCTTCCGGGTTATGAAGACCCGGAGAGCGCGGTTGAGTTGATCAAGAACACCGCTCTGCTGGAATTTGTGGAGCTGCCCGCCCCTCTGCCGCCCGGCACGCCAATCAAGACGGATTACGGCCAGACCGAAGAGACCGACACAGGAGCCGAGGGCACAGGGGAGGAGGACAACGGCCCGGTTTATCACACCGTGATGACGGGCGAGATACTTCAATCCGCCGATGTGACGATCAGCTCCCAGTTCGGGACGCCTGTGGTCGCCTTCACCCTGACGCCGGAGGGCAGCGAGCTTTTCGGAGAGTACACATCCAACCACGTGGGGGATATCCTCGGTATCGTGCTGGACGGAGTCGTAATCTCGTCCCCGCGAATCAGTTCCGCCATCACGGGCGGGCAGGGCGTGATTGAAGGGGACTTTGACCTCGAAACCGCCACCCGGCTGGCGACTCAGCTCCGTTACGGCGCGCTCCCGATCCCCCTCCGGGTGGACTCAACCAGCACGGTCGGCCCAACGCTGGGGCAGGTCTCCGTGCAGCAGAGTATCCGCGCGGGCATGATCGGCGTTGCGGTGGTGCTGCTCTTCATGTTGATCTACTATCGCCTCCCCGGTGTGGCGGCTGCGCTGGCGCTCATCATCTTTGCCCTGATCAACTTCGCCATCTACAAGCTGGTTCCCGTGACGATGACGCTCCCCGCCATCACCGGCTTTCTGATCTCGGTGGGGACCGCCGTAGACGGCAACATCCTGATCTTTGAGCGCATGAAAGAGGAACTCCGCGCAGGCAAGGGGGTGATGGCTGCCGTTAAGGCAGGGTTCGAGCGGGCTTTCCCCTCCATTCGAGACTCGAACCTGTCCACGATCATCATCTGCGCCGTGCTGTACGCCTTTGGGACGAGCTTCGGGGCCGGAGCCGTGCGCGGGTTTGCCGTCACGCTGGCGCTGGGTCTGGTCGTCAACCTGTTTACAGCGATCATCGTGACACGCACTTTCCTGCACTTCATCATGCTGCCTATCAGCGAGGAAGCCCTGGCGCAGAGGCGCTGGGTGATGGGGCTGTAAGAGGAACCTGACATGTTTAACTTTGTCCAACGCCGCCGCTGGTACTATCTGATCTCGGCTTCCATCATCGTGCCGGGGATCATCGCGATGATTTACTCGACCATCCAGTTCGGCAGCCCGGTGCGATTGAGCATTGACTTCAAGGGCGGGAGTCTCTACCTCGTCACCTTTGAGGAAGAAGCGACGGAGTCGGCAATCCGCGAGGTGTACGCCGACTTCGGCCAGCCAGACGCCGTGATCCAGAAACTGGGGAATGATGGCCGACACTGGCAGATCAGAGCCGGCGCCCTGACGCCGGAAGAGCAAAACGCTCTGATCGCCGCGCTGGAAGCCAGAGTCGCCCCCATCGACTCCAACCAGTCCAGCCTGGATGTCATCTCCCCTTCCGTCGGGAGCGAGGTCACCAAAGCGGCTATCCTGGCCGTCGTCGCTGCCGCGATCGTCATTCTGGGGTTCATCTGGTTTGCCTTCCGGCGGGTTCCACACGCCATACGCTACGGAGCCTGCGCCATCTTTGCCATGATCCATGACGTGCTGGTCACAATGGGCGTGATGTCCATTCTGGGCATCTTTCTGGGCTGGGAGGTGGATGCCCTGTTCCTGACGGCTGTGCTGACGGTTGTGGGCTTCTCCGTGCAGGATAGCATCGTGGTGTTTGACCGCATCCGCGAGAACCTCCCGAAATATCGCCGGGAGCCTTACGAGATGGTCGTCAACCGCTCGGTCCTTGAGACACTCCACCGCTCTTTAGCGACTCAGCTAAACGCCCTGTTCGTCATGATCGCGATCCTGCTCTTCGGCGGAGCCACCATCAAGCAGTTTATCGCTATCCTGCTGATCGGGTTGTTGAGCGGCACATACTCCTCGATCTTCACGGCTGTGCCTCTTCTGGTTTCGTGGGAGAAAGGGGAACTGCCCTTCACCAGGAAGGCGGCGACCGCCTCGGCCTGAAGGCACACTTATTAAAATCTCAGGGGACGCACCGGCTGCGGTACGTCCCCTTTTCGTTTTACTTCGCTTTCTGTCCCTGCGCTCTGGAGGCACTCATCCCATCCCTCCGGGCGTCTCTTCTGGAAGGGGCAGCGTGAAGGTGAACGTCGAGCCAACGCCGAGCTCACTCTCGACGCTGATCTCCCCCCCGTGCCCCTCGACAATGCGCTTGGCAATCGCCAGTCCCAGCCCCGTCCCCTGCGTGTATCCCTCGGTATCCGAGACGCGGTAAAACTTCTCGAAGATGTGCGGCAGGTTGTTGGCCGAGATGCCCATACCGGTATCCTGAACCGACACGGCGAGGTACTCATCGTACTGGATTGCCCGCACAAATACTTTTCCGCCGGGACGATTGTACTTGATTGCGTTGGTGAGCAGGTTCAGGATAACCTGCTGAAGCTTTTCGGCATCCCCCAGCACAAGGGGAAGCCGGGGGGGCTTCATCTCCAGACGAAGCTGGATATTCCGTGTATTCGCCTGTGGCCTGACCATCTCCACACAGTCCGTCAGCAACGCCCCCAGGTTTAGCGGCCTCCGCACCAGCCTCGTCCGCCCGGACTCCAGACGCGCCAGATCGAGAAAATCCGTCGTCATGCGGCTCAGGCGTTCGGTCTCCTGAGAGATGGTCTGGATCAACTGAACGCGCCGCTCATCGTCAATCTCCGGCCTGAGCAGGATATTTGTGGTGGCCTTGATCGCCGCCAGCGGTGTGCGCAATTCGTGAACCATCTCGGCGATCAGGTCGCTCTGCTCAAACAGGCGGGCGTTCTCAATCGCCACAGCCGCCTGAGCGGCGAGGGTCGTCAGCGTATTCACGTCCTCGTCGGTAAAAGCGCGATCCGCTTTCTTGTTCACCGCCTCCAGGCAGCCGATGGTCTTATCATGAGTGCTCATGGGCACGGCCAGCAGGTTACGCGTCTGGAACTGGCTGGCCTCGTCCACGCGGCTGGACCAGCGGGGTTCGTTGGTGACATCGGCGATCAGGAGAGGCTCACTGTGCGTAACCACCCAGCCTGCGATGCTGCCCTCAAGCGGAATCTCAAGAGAAGCCAGAGAAAACCCGGTCGGGTCAATGGCAGCCTCGAAGCGCAGGGTTCCACTGCGCTTATCAAGCAGCAGGATAGAGGCCGCCTCGCAGTCCGTCAGCTCAGCGGCGGCGACCACGATCTGCTCAAGCAGCGTGCTGATGTCCAGCGTAGAGTTGAGCGCCCGGCTGATCTCCATTAGCCGCTCGTAGCGTGCCAGAGTGCGGGCATAACGCCGCAGAATGGCTTCCTTTTCCTCGATCAACTCCGGTAGATCAGGCTGGGTCATTTTCCCTCTCCGCTTTCCAGCACCTCAACCAGACGTGGCAGCACATGGGCGACATCATCATGGATGACCACCTGAGCCTGCTCGTCAATGTAGGTGGCCTCATAGTTGACGATGATCAGCTTTGCGCCATGCGCCAGCGCGATGAGCGGTAGCTCAGAAGCCGGAGCAACGGCCAGCGATGAACCGGCAACCAGCATCACATCGCATTCCCGCGCCGCTCGCTGGGCAGCCTGAAGCACTTTCAGTGGCAGTTGCTCCCCGAACAGAATAACATCCGGCTTCAAGATGCCTCCGTCCTCCGGGCAGCGCGGAATCTCTCCGGTCTCGATGAAGCGCTCCAGAAACGCCTCGACCGGATAGGTTTTGTAGCACTTCAGGCAGGTTGCCCGGCGAATGCTGCCGTGTATCTCATAGACCGTCTGCGAACCGGCACGGGTGTGCAGCATGTCAATATTCTGGGTGATCACGCCCTTGAGCACGCCGCGCTGTTCCAGCCGGGCAAGCGCCAGATGGGCCGGATTCACATCTGCTTCACGCATCAGCCGCGCCAGAGGCCTGATCCACTCGAAAAAAGCCTGCGGGTTGCGCCGAAAACCCAGAATAGAGGCAACTCTTGGGTCGGTGGATTCCCATAATCCAGAATTAGCGCTACGGAAATCCGGAATTCCAGAAGGTGTGCTGATCCCCGCTCCGGTCAGGGCGATAGCGTAACGTGCGTTACGCAGGAGAAGGGCGGCTTTTTCTAGAGACCTCGCATCCGAGGAGTTCCCGTTACTCACAATTACTCAATCGCTTCCCCTGAATCATCGGGCCGATTCCCCCGATCCGCCTCTGGAAGCGCTCATCTCACGACTCGCCGAAAAAACGCCTCACCCATGAGCGAGTCTAACAGAAAAGGATCGCCCAAGCAAGGTGCGTAAATACTACATAAGAACCGACACAGGCCGGTTGACACCCCGGCGAGGCAGACATTAGAATCCAGGTAGATGGGAAGTTGTCTCAACAAGCTCATCTGGCCTTCCTTGAACGTGCTCCCTATCCGACGCGGCGGGGAGACACGCACCCCACGCCTGTGATCAAAAGAACTCCCTGATCACAGACCGATGAAGAGGCCGGTTTGAGTATTCTGAAAGGGCTCAGTCAGGGGAGGAAGCAGACCGTATGGCAAGCAGAGGAAGTGTGGTGGATTAATTATGGAGTATAAAGATTATTACAAGATTCTGGGCGTTTCGGAGAACGCCGATCAGAAGCAGATCAAAAAGGCCTTCCGCAAGCTGGCACGTAAGTACCACCCCGACGTTAGTTCCAGCCCGGAGGCGGAAGAGAAGTTCAAGGAGATCAACGAGGCGTACGAAGTCCTGAGCGATCCGGAGAAGCGCGCCAAGTACGATCAACTGCGGCGGAGCTACCAGCAGTGGCAACGCATGGGAGGCGGAGCAGGTGGCTTTGACTGGTCTCAGTGGATAAGCGGCGCGCCCGGTGGTGTGCGTGTCGAGTACACGACCACAGGGGGCGAGGACTTATTCTCTGACTTCTTCCGCGCCATCTTCGGGGGGGAGCCGTTCGGACAGACGCGGGGCGGCTTCGACTTCGAGGACTTGCTGGGGGGAGCCCGCCGGGCCAGGACTCCCCGGCAACGTCGCGGGCGCGACATAGACACAGACGTAGAGATCACGCTCGAAGAGGCCTATCACGGGACGACGCGCCTGCTCTCCAAAGACGGGCGTCGCCTGCAGGTCAAGATTCCGCCCGGCGCACGCACCGGAACACGGGTCCGGATCGCCGGAGAAGGGTTGCCGGGGACTAACGGGCAGGCGGGCGACCTGTACCTGAACGTGACCGTCAAAGACGACCCGCGCTTCGAGCGGAAGGGCGATGATCTGTACGAGGATGTCACGATCGATCTGTACACCGCCGTGCTGGGCGGCGAGGTGCAGATTGACACCATGACGGGCAAGGTGACGCTGAAGATCAACCCCGGCACACAACCCGGCCAGTTGATCCGCGTCCGGGGGCGCGGGATGCCCAAGCTCAACAAGCCGGGCGAATACGGAGACCTGTACGTTCGGGTGCATGTTGAGATACCGAAAAACCTGAGCGCAAAAGAGAGAGCCTTATTCAAAGAGCTGGCAAACATCCGCAAGCACAGCTATAGTCAATAGTTACGGCGCCAGACGGGACCCGCCCGGCCCGGGACGGGTCCCCGGCAGCCGATTTTTGACGAAGGATCTATTGAGAGGGGAAAGCGGAAGGAGTTTCCGGTACGGCTTCTCGTTTTCCACAAATAGTTTAAGGTAGAGGAACGTGATCAATCATCAGTATAGAAAGCATCTAAGATGGGCAGCCTGGGGTGGGATTGCGCTTGCCTTAGCCAGCCTGGCCTGCACGGTTGCCCTTTTTGATCCCGAAACGCTGGCCAGCAGGCGAGAGAGCGGGTCTATCAGCATCACCCCCCCGGCGAGCAATCCACCGGTGGCTTCTTCCGCCGGGCCGGCTGCTCTTCCCACACCGTTACCGGAGGATGTCCTGGCCGAGGCGACGGCGGAGGAGCACCTGTTTATCAACCTCTACCAGCGCATCAGCCCGGCGGTGGTAAACATCGAGGTGAGCGCCGAAACCTCCGAGGGGGAGCTTGTGGACTTCGGGAGCGGCTCCGGTTTTGTGGTGGACACCGAGGGGTACATCGTCACCAACCGCCATGTGATCGCCGACGCGGACGAGATTCGGGTGACGTTCAACGACGGGACCGTTCTGCTCGCCGAGGTACTCGGCTCCGATGTGTACTCAGACCTGGCCGTCCTGCGGGTAGAGCCGCCCGAAGGCTACGAACTGGTAGCTGTCGAGCTGGGCGACTCCGATGAAGTGCTGGTCGGCCAGCGCGTGATCGCCATCGGGAATCCGTTCGGGCTGACGGGGACGATGACCGTCGGGATCGTCAGCGCGGTTGGGCGTACCCTGCCCAGCTCGGCGTTCACCCCCGCCGGTCTCTTCAGCAACCCGCTCATTATTCAGACGGATGCAGCCATTAACCCCGGAAACTCCGGCGGGCCGCTGCTCGATCTGCGCGGGCGCGTGATCGGCGTAAGCTCGGCGATCCGGAGCGAGACGGGCTTCAACACCGGTATCGGCTTTGCAGTTCCCGTGAACACCGTCCGGCGCATCGTCCCCCAGTTGATCGAGAACGGCGAGGTAGAGTACCCCTATCTGGGCATCTCATCACAGACGCAGTTCTCTCTGGCCGAGCTGGCCGTTGAGTTCGATCTCCCCGTGACAGAGGGGGTGCTGATTGACACGGTGGCGGAAGGCTCCGGCGCGGAGCGAGCAGGGTTGCGCGGCGGAGACCAGACCGTCAATTTCCGGGGAGCCGAGATTCGCCTTGGAGGGGACATCATCGTCGCCATTGACGGCTATCCCATCCGCAACTTCGATGAGCTGCTGGCCTATCTGGTGACCAACACCAGCGTGGGGCAGGAGATCGTCGTTACGATTGTCCGGGATGGGGAAACGCTGGACGTTCCCGTTGTGCTGGGGGCGCGGCCAGAGAGTTAGCCAATCTACCAAAAGCACACGCGGGGCAGGCCGGAGTCCGGCCCGGCTGCCCCGCTCCCTCTAAACAGGGGCACACCCGAATGCCACACATTTCGGAGTGGTTTCTGTTTCCGATTCGACGTGTTCTCACCGGCAGACCTGCCAGTAGCATAATCTTTCCGCCAGCAGGTAGTGCAGGTGGATAAAAATAGCCATATCCTACCTCAGGAAGGAGTGCTCTATGTTTGAGCGCAACGATCTGGAAGTGCTTGCAGAGTATCAGGGCGAACACCCTGTCGTGAGTCTGTATCTGAACCTTGACCCCCGCCTGCGCGGGACACCGGACGCCTACTTTGCCAACCTGAAAAGCCTGCTTAAAAAGGTGAATGGCAGGGCGTCTGAAGAGGATATCGCGGCGATTGAAGAGTTCTTCGAGATGGAGTTTGACTGGTCCGGGCGCGGGGTTGCCGTGTTCTCCTGTCAGGCCGAGGAACTGTGGGAATCGTACCGTTTTGCCGTGCCCGTGCACAGTTACGTGCATGTCAGCAACAGGCCGTTCATCACGCCTCTTGTCACTCTGCTGGACACTTACGGCTCGTATACCGTCGCTCTGGTTGATCAGCAGACGATCCGGATGTTCCACTTCCATCTGGGGGAGGAGGTGGCGTCTGAAACGGTGAAGGGCGAGGAAGTTCACCGCCTGAAAGCCGGAGGCGGCTCGGAGACAGGGCGCACGCGGGGGGAGGATTTCCAGGGAACAGTGCGGGAGATCGTCCGCAGCAACTTCAGGACTTTTGCAAAGGCACTGGAAACCTTCTGCAGGCGGCACGGGGGCGTGGAGCATCTGCTGCTCGGCGGGACGGAGACAACCGTCGCCCAGTTCAAGGGGATGCTCAGCCAGAAACTCCAGGACTGCTTGCAGGGGACGTTCAACATCTCGATGCAGGCCCCCGATAAGGAAGTCCTTGAGCGCTCCCTGGAGGTCATGCTATCGAGAGAGGAAGCCCGCGAGCACGAACTGGCAGAAACCATCCTGATGCTGGCCGCGCGGGACTCCAGCGCGGTAGTCGGGCTGGAACCGACCTTAGAAGCCATTGAAATGGGGCGCGTCCAGACGCTGGCTCTGGTAAACGGCTTTCTCGATCCGGAGGTCGCCGATCAGGCCATCGCCCGGACGATTGAGTACGGCGGGCAGGTTGAGATTCTCGATGAGGACTCCCCGCTGGCCGAGGCCGGAGGGATCGGGGCGCTGCTCCGCTACTGACATTTTGGCCGCAGGCAAGAGGAATGTTACACTGCCGGAGTCTTACTCAGACTCCGGCAGTTCTGACTTTCCCAGAGAGATACCAGCATATCCATGACACAGCGTAAGACCACGAACCCGGACCCTTCCAGAACCCACCCGACCGGCGAGAAGCCCGCAGCACTGCCCCTGCTCGCTGCAGCGCTTCTGCTCGTGATGATGTTCGGGCTGGCCGTCGGAAGTTCTCTGAACAAATCCCCTACCTTCGATGAGGGGTTCTACATTGCGCGTGGCTGGGCCTTTCTCAAAACCGGTCGCCTGCTACCACTGGGACATCCTCCGCTGACCAACATCCTCAGCGGTGCAGGTGTCCTTCTGGAGCCGGGGCTTCCCGATCCGGGCAGCCTGAGCGGGTGGGAAGCCGGGGACGCCGACGTGTTCTCCCGCGAATTGCTGTGGGAGCAGGGGATCAACGTCTCGCGGGTCGTGTTTCTGGCCCGCCTCCCCATTATATGGCTGGGCCTCCTGCTGGGAGCGGTCATCTGGCGCTGGGGACGGGAGATGTACGGCCTCTGGAGCGCCACCCTCGCGCTGATGCTGTACGCCCTTTCGCCTAATGTGCTGGCCCATGTCCGGCTGGCAACAACCGATCTGGGCGTGGCCGCGTTTTACATCGCGACTCTCTACGCCTGGAGCCGCTTCCTGCACCGCAAAACGCTGCGCTGGCTGCTGATCGGCGGGGCACTGTTCGGCCTCGCGCAGGCCTCCAAGTTCTCTGCTCTGCTCCTGCTCCCAACACTGGCGCTGATGACTCTCTGGGTTGCCTGGCGGCGCGGCACACTGCGAGCGCGAGGGGGTGGCCGGATCGATCACCTGTTCATCCGGCTGGCCGACCGGCCGGGTGGCCGGTTGTGGACGGCGCTTGTGGCCCTGCTGCTCATGGGGCTGGTGGGAATGGTGGCTCTGTGGGCTGCTTATCTCTTTCAGTTCCGGCCTTATCCGCTCTCGGCCTATGTGGCCGAGTTCCGGCATTTCCTGAGTCTGGCCTCCGAAGGACACCGTGCCTATCTGCTGGGACGCTTCTCACAGACCGGCTGGTGGTATTACCATCCCTTCGTGCTGCTGATCAAGATGCCGCTCCCCTCGCTCTTCCTGCTGGGGATCGCCCTCTCTCTGGCCGCCGGACGGGAGATGAAAGCCCGCGAGTGGGAGATCGCCTTCCCCGCCGTCCTGTACCTCGGAGCGACGATGCTGGGCTCGCTCAACGTGGGAATCCGGTATCTGTTGCCCCTGTTGCCGTTGCTGTTCCTCTTCGCTGCGCGAATCGCTCGCGGGCCTCTGCACGCCGGTCTGATGCGCCCTCTTACGCTGGGCGCCCTGCTGGGCTGGCAGATCATCCTCCACCTCGCGATCTACCCTGATTATCTGGCGTTTTTCAACCTGGCCGCCGGGGGGCCGGACAATGGCTATCGGCTGGTTGTTGACTCAAACCTCGACTGGGGGCAGGACCTGCCGGGGCTGGCGGAGTACCTTCAGGAGCGTGGCATCGGGCAGGTGTATCTGAGCTATTTCGGGCAGGCCGATCCGGCCTACTATGGCATTAACTATACGGCCCTTCCCTCCTGGCCCCCGCCGCCGCCCGATCCGGAGCGGCCTCCTTTCCACCCGCTGAACCCGGCCCCCGGCATATACGCGATCAGCGCGTCAAATCTCGTCGGGGTGCAGTTGTACGAGCCGGATAGCTTCGGGTACTTCCGCGCGAGAGAGCCGGTCGCACGTATCGGGCACAGTATTTTCATCTATGAGGTGGCCCCCGTCACGGCCACCGCCGGGGCGCAGGCCCCGCCCTGGTTCGCCCAGTGCGCCGTGCCCGCGCCTCTGGAGACAGAGGCCCGGCTTACCCGACTAACGGGCCGGTCCGATCTTTTCTTCGTCTACTTCGACTGTACCCAGAGCCTCCCCTTTCCAGAGGGGGCGGGCTGGTTGTTGCTCCCCGCCGGTATAGAGCCGGTCGCCGACCCGGGAGCGCCGGATTATGAAGCACGCTTTGAAGATGGATCGCCACGCTATTATGTCTGGCTGGTGGATGAACCGCCTCCTCCGCCGCCTTCCACTGTGGAGTTTCCGGCAGTCCCGCTCCCCCTGCCGATTGCCGGACACCTTGAGCTGCTGGGATACCGTCTCAGTGCCGGGGAGGTTTCCATCGGGGATACGCTGACGCTGACGGCCTGGTGGCGCGTCCGGGAGCCGCCTCCACCCCCTGTTTCTATCTTTGCGCACCTGCTGGCCGCCGATGGGACACCGGTACAGGTCGGCGACAGTCTGGGGGTTGCGGCGGAGGACTGGCGCTCAGGCATGGTTTTGATCCAGCAGCACCACTTCTCGATCAGCGAGGATGTCGCGCCGGGGGATTACGCGCTGGCGGTCGGGCTGTACTCTCTGGAGACGCTGGAGCGTTTTCCGGTTTCCCGCTCCGGCGATCGGGTGGTTGACCGGATCATCCTGCGCAGCGTGCGGGTCGTCGGACAGTAGGAGGGCAGGGGGTTGCAGAGGGGTAGCGGCTACTTCCTGTTACCCTTCTTGCCCTTTCCGCCTTTTTTCCTGTGTCGCTTGCCTTTTTCCGCCGCCAGCGGATCGGTGGGACGATAGTCCAGCTCCCCGGAAAGCACTTCGACCAGCGTGGACAGTATCTTCACCCGCGCCCACCACTTATCGTTGCCCTCGATGACCGTCCAGGGAGCGGTCAGTGTGCTCGTCTTGAGCAGCATCTCATTCACGGCGGCCTCATACTCACTCCACCGTGAGCGGTTGCGCCAGTCCTCATCGGTGAGCTTCCAGGCCTTGTAGGGGTTGTTCTCCCGTTCCTCAAAGCGCCTTAGCTGCTCATCGGGGCTGATGTGAATCCAGAACTTCACCAGCACCGTCCCGAAGTCCACCATCTGGCGCTCAAAGGAGTTGATCTCGCGGTAAGCGCGTTTCCACTCCGCCTCGGTGCAGAAGCCTTCCACCCGTTCGACCAGCACACGGCCATACCAGCTTCGGTCGAAGATCGCCATCTGGCCGCGCTCCGGCAGTCGCCGCCAGAAACGATACAGATAATGATGCGATTTATCCTCCCCTTCCGGCGGGCCGATTGAGTATACAGCATAGCCGCGCGGGTCGAGCTTCTCGGTGAGCCGTTTGATGGCCCCCCCTTTTCCGGCGGCATCCCAGCCCTCAAAGACGACCACCACCGGGCGCTTCTGGACATAAATCTGATAGCCCAGCTCCCGCAGTTGCAGTTGACGCCGCGCCAGCTGGGTAGTGTACGTTTCCCGATCCAGTGAGAGGGAGAGATCAACCGTATCGAGCATCAGGCACTCTCCCCCGCAGCGAGATCGGGAGGCTCCACCGTCTCGGGGGCTTTCTCCTCGACCCGCGAGACAGCCTCCCGTGGAGGGGCCGCATCGCCGAGACGCTCCTCCAGCCTGCGGATCAGCGTATCGAACACCTTCTTACGGGCGTACCAGCGTGACGTGGCCTCCACAATCGTCCAGGGTCCCCACTCGGTATCTGTACGCTCCAGCATCTCCTCAACCGCCACCAGATACTTATCATACTTGCGATGGTGCTCCCAGTCCTCCGGCTGGACGTGCCAGCGAGTGAGGGGGTCCTGCTCCAGCATCTCGAAGCGGCGCTTTTGCTCCTTTTTGCTGATATGCAGCCAGAACTTAACGATCACCGCGCCGTCGTCGGCCAGCATACGCTCAAAATCGGTGATGTCCCGATAGGCCTTGCGCCATTCCTTCTCAGGCGTGAGCTTCTCCACCCGCTCGACCAGCACACGGCCATACCAGCTTCGATCGAAGATCGCCATCTCCCCGTACCCCGGAATCTTCAGCCAGAAACGCCATAGCCAGGGATGGTTGATTTCGTAGGTGCGCGGGGCCCGAATGGCGTAGAGCTTGAAGCCGCGCGGGTCAAGGCGAGAGGTCAGCGTCGAGATCGCCGTCCCCTTGCCCGCCGCATCCCAGCCCTCAAAGACGATCACCGTCGGAACCCCGTTATCCCAGCAGGCTTTTTGAAGGTCGTACAGGCGGCGCTGAAGGCCCGGCAGCAGTCGCTTGTACTCTTTCTTGGGCAGGCGTTTGTTCAGGTTGACTTTTTCCAGCACAGGGCAATCCCCTCTTCGCCGTCAGAGGCGACGGTCACAGCACGCTCACGGCCAGCGCCAGCCTGCGACGTGTCTCAGGCGCGACGACCCGCTCCCAGGCCTCTGGAAAAGTCGCGCTCAGATGCTCCATTTCCTGCTCCCGACTCTCCAGATAAGCGACGATCCCGCCCAGATCGGAGAGCCTCGCCGACCCGGCCTGTCTCCGGGTTTGCTTGAGCAGTTTCTTCATATAGCGCTGCAACAGGGAGCAGGCCACATCGGCATCGTGCAATGCCCCCAGGTGATCCTGCAAGCCCACAACCGCCTTGATCACCTCCCCGGCCTCCTCCCCCAGTACTTCGCGGAAGAATTCGAGGGTATAGCGCAGACGCTTTGCGTCAATTCTGAGCGCGTGCAGAGTCGCAATGGGGGCATCCTGAAGCAACGGCTCATAAGCACGCACGGCCTCATAGCGTGTGTAGATCAGGCGGGGGGCCACGTACATCACATGGCGGGGGATCGGCCCCTCGAGGTCCACATCTTTGCTGCCCAGCCCCGGAGTCTCGACAAACTCGCGGAAGGCCTCCACAAAGTCGGTGTACTCTGTGCTGTCCAGATAGGCCAGCATCTGATCGCGGGCCTCGGCCCGCCGCTCCCGCCAGTATCCCATCAGAACGTCCAGCTCATGCTGGCGGGCGGCAGGTAACCCGGCAAGGTATTGCTGGGCGTACGCCATGAAAACATCCAGATCGCGGACGTGGCCCAGCGCACGACCCGTGCGGCGCAGGCCGCGCAGCAGACGGCGACGGGTTCTCTTCTCAAAATAGGGGCCGAATACCCGGAAGGCCGCCCGCATGCGGCGCGTCGCCACCCGCATATCATGCAACGCCTCGATGTCATGCCCCCGCCGTGTGCCCGGCTCATGGTAGAGCAACCGCTCAAAGTGCAGCCGCAACACTTTGCGGCCCGCCTCGCTCATCAGATCGTCGGGTTGCAGGCCGGGGGTCTCCGGAAGCTCCGGCTTCCGCGACACAGGCTCCTCAAGCAGTATCGCCGCCTCGCTGTAAGGCCTGATGGTGATCGGGGTCTCGAACATCGCACGCCACAGGTCGGCTTTCTGGTCAGCGCGGGCGGCGTCTATATCCGAAAACGGCCCCGCAACCGTAACCAGCACTCCCTCCGGCCCGACCCGCGACTGCCCCAGGATGGTCGTCTGGCTCTGGGAATAATCCAGACCATCGGCAATGCGGATGAGAGCGGAGAGCACCAGAGCAACCGGCTGCATGGCGGCGGGAAGGGCCGTGTAACTCGGCTCCTTTTCAAGGCGGCTGCTTTTCCACGCCTTGCGGTGGAAAGCGGTGGTGACGGCGATCAGGGCCCGGTCTGCATCGTCCAGATCGCTGAGCGGGTTCTCAAGAATGATGTCACGTCCCCGCGTGTGGTGGCGGGCCGTTCCACCGGCCAGCGCGACATTGTGGAGCAGCCCCGCCGCAAAAATCACATCGCGGTAGCGATGGTCAAGCTGATGGATGGGCTGAGTCAGGTTGAAAAGCTCAACGGCCAGTTGCCCGACGTAGCGACCATGCGCCATGTCCACATGATAGCGCTGGCAGAGGTCGGCGACAGACAGGCGGGGGCGTTCGGTTGCCAGAACTTCCGCCCCGGTGGACGGCTGGCCGCTCTCCGCCAGAGCAGCCTGTACACTCTGCTGGGCCTCCGGCAACGCTTCCGAAAGCACCTCAGCGGGAAAAATCTCCAGCCCCCGCTCAAAGAAGGCCCGCAGCCAGCGATTCACCGTGCGCTCACTCAGGCCGACGCGCCCGGCTATCTGGTCAGCTTCCAGAGCTTCATCCCACCCCAGCACGATCTGCGCCCGCCGGGCCAGGGCCGGGTTCCTGTGTCTTGCGATGACGGACAGGAGCGCCCGCTCATCGGCAGATAATCTCTCTTCCATGAGAAAAGCTCCTTGCCGACCGACTATTTCTCGTTTTTCTTGCCGGGCTGATCCACTTCCTCAAGCTCCGATCCGGCCTCTCTGGTAAGGGCCAGCCGGTTGGGCTTCATATCTGCGATGAGCCGCTTGATCTCCGTCTGCAAATCTTTGAAGACGGCATGCATTGAGCGGTTGGCGTCGATCCGGTGGAAGCCGTACTCATTTGCGATGGCATCAAACTGGGCAAGCAGGCGTCGCTGATACTCAATAAAATTCTCGTAATAGTCCCGCCCCGGAAGAAGGTCCAGCCCCGACTCCCAGTAATCAAAGCCCCGGGCGTTGAGCACGCGGGGAACCAGATTGCTCACATCCGCCTGAAGGTAGAAAACAATGTCCGGCACGAGCGCAAAGCTGAACAGGTTGCGAATCCAGGCCGGATCAGCGCCCCGCACCAGCGCACGCACAATGATCGAGAAGATGTAACGATCCGTGAGAACGATGAAGCCCGCCCGCAGCGCGGGGAGCATCTCGTGTTCGAGGCGATCGGCGAAGTCGGTTGCATAAAGCAGATTCATGGTCGTATCGCCGAGCGTGTGGCCCCGCATCGCCTCTTTCAGCCCTTTACCGGCCAGCTTTCCCCGCTTCAGGGCGCTGGTCGCGACGGCGTAGCCTTCGTTCTCCAGCCACTCCCGCAGCAGCGCGATCTGGCTTGAGCGCCCGACGCCATCGGTTCCCTCAAGGACGATCAACCGCCCCTTCAAATTACGGGCCTTATCAGCCAGAAGATCATATCCATAGAAAGAAGGTGTTCTGGTCATTGATCCTGCTCCGGGGTCATAGTCTGGATCATATCCTGAAGGTATCGCCCATGCAGGCCCTCCGCAGCCAGCACCTCGCGCCACCCGCCCCGATCAATCCGCAAAACGTTCCTGAGATGCGGCGCAACAATGGCCCGTACCTCGTCCTGCTGCTCCAGCAGAGGGCGCGTCGCGTCAATCACCGTCAGGTTGAACTCCTCCACCATCCGGTCGTACTCTTCCAGAATGCGGCTCTGGAACAGCTTAAAGCTCTCGTAAGGATCATCGCTCAGGCCGATATCCAGCCCCGCTTCATAATACTTGAGCTGGGGCCGCCCCGTCAGGATGCGGCGCAACGACTCCTCCAGGGGAACCCGGAAGTAGAAGGCGATGGTCGGGCGGATGGCGAAGCTGTACAGGCGGCGCACAAAGCCCCGATCAATCCCGCGTGCCACGTCCCGCCCGAAAGCGGTATACATGTACCGATCCGCCAGAACGATGGCCCCCGCCTTGAGCGCCGGTAGCATCTGGCGCTCCATCCGGTCGGCGAAGTCAGCAGCGTGGATCAGGCAGAAGGAGAGGGGGGTCAGGAGTTGCTTTTTCTTCCCCCGGCGGGTCACGCCCCCCACGATCGGGGAGGAGTTCCACTCGCTATACGCCACACAGTACCCCTCGCCGATCAGCCACTTGCGCAGCAGATCAAGCTGAGTGCTCTTCCCCGATCCGTCGATCCCCTCAACGATGATCAACTTACCGGTCAGAGTACGTCCATCAGGTAATGTTGCCATGTATTACCTCCGGCTTGCTCAAGAAGGCCCCGGGAGTCCATTCAGGTCAGCCTGTACCGCTTCCTGAGGAAAACAGGAGGAGCCGCCGGGGCGACTCCTTCCCCCATAGCGCAGATGATCTTTATCTCATCTGACCGGACTTATCGCCCTCTCCGCCGCCCCGATAAATCTCTGGAGTGAGGCGCACATCCGGGAACGCCTCGAAGGTCAGGTCTGTTTCGCTCAGGTTGAGGGCGCGGCGGACGTTCTCGAAAATCTGAGCGTAGCTGAGCGTCATCCCCTCGCTCAGGTCAAGCCCCAGCCTCGCGGCCAGCTCCCGAATCTCATCCTTTGGCCCTTCCAGTTCCAGAAACCAGCCAAAAGGCATCTCGTCAATGACGGCCTCAACAGGCCCCAGCCTAAAGGTCTCCCGCCGCTTTTCGTATCGCCAGTATGGCACATAGCCCAGCACAGACAGAGCCGCGAGCATCGCCTCCCCATCACTCACCGTGACCTCGATCTCCCGCCGCACGCTGAAGGACCGATCGGGGTCGGCCACCGGCGTTTTGACTGTCAGAATGTGGGTGATCCCCCCTTCCTCCTCAACCCGTCGCAGGCGGAGAACGATCCGGCGGGCCGTCAGGCTACGCTGGAGATCATCCAGGCGGATGTTCAGTTCGATATGCCTTCCCTGCAGGAGTGCGCCCTGCTGGAGGAGAGCCTCCCGCATGGCCTGCGGATTCTCCAGCGGAAACTTGATCTCGATCTCGCGATGTTCTGACATTCCCCTGATCCTTAGCTTTGATTGTAGCACAAAAAAATGGCCCGCTCACCGCGCCCAAAACTTGTACCTCTCCCCGGACGTACCTATACTTGAAGGAACCCTGCGGAAGACACAGAGGCGATCTCAGGAGCAACAAACCGCCATGTCCGACTTGCCAGATCGATCCCATGCCGGGGAGAGGGAGCGGGAAAGCCAGGCCCTCGCCAGCGTACCGCCGGAGCAGACAGGAGCCCTCCGGGCGCTGATCGAGCGCCTGATCCTGAGCTGGCGGCTTTTCTGGGATGAGCGCGTGGGGTTCTGGCCGCGCCTGATCCCTCTGCTGGCAGTGGCTTATCTCCTGATCCCGATTGAACTGGCCCCGGAGCTCGTGCTGGGGCCGCTCGGCTTGGCCGATGATGCAGGCGTGCTCCTTGTGGCCCTTGCCCTCTTCGCCGAAGTGTGCCCGCCCGACGTGGTGCAGGAGCATCTGCGCGAGATAAGAGGCAGGCGTGCAGCCCCTTCACCCCCTCCAGAAGAGGACGTGATCGAGGGAACGGCTGAGGTCATCGAGGAGTAAGGTCGCCCCGGATGTTCAAAAGCCTGCGGGCCCGTTTGCTTACTTCCTATATAGTGCTCATCAGCCTGACGCTGTGCACCGCCGCCTTTGCGCTGGCGTTGCTCCTGCGAAGCAACCCCCTTGCCATCCGGCGCACCTACCAGAATCTGGACACGGTCGCGCGGGCCAGCCTGCCCTACCTGAACGCTTCCCCCGACCGGCTCGATGAGCGACTGGCCGAGGTCGCGGAGGTGAACCACATCCGCATCCTGCGCCTCGGCCCGGATCAAACCGTCCTGTTTGACAGCAAGGGAGAGTTCGCTCCCGGCCAGACAATCGAGCTGGAGCCTTCTCATCTGGAATCGCTCGGGCCGGGCGGGCAGCGCGGCGTGTATCGTGACGCCTCTGGAAGGCAGTGGTTCTACCTCATCGTGACACCCGAACATCCTTCGCCCGAACTGGGGCGGATCGTCTTTGCGGCCTCCCTCCAGCGCACCCCTGCCCTGACGGTACTCGGAGAAAGCCTGCTCAAGCCGTTGATTCAGGCGGGAGTCATCGGCCTGTGCGTTTCGGTGATCCTCGCCGCCGTGATCGCTAACTCGGTGGCACGCCCGCTACGCCGGACAGTCGAGGCCACCAACGCCATCGCAAGCGGAGACTACAGCCATCAGGTTCCAGAGAAAGGCCCGCGTGAGGTCAAGGAACTGGCCCGCGCCTTCAACAACATGGTGAAGCAGGTGCAACGCACTCAGCAAACCCAGCGAGATTTTCTGGCGAACGTCTCGCACGAGCTGAAAACGCCCCTGACCTCGATTCAGGGATACTCGCAGGCCATCCTTGACGGCGCAGCGACCGACCCGACCCGTGCCGCCCGCGTGATCTACGACGAGGCCGGACGTTTGCACCGGCTGGTAAAAGACCTGCTCGATCTGGCCCGCATCGAGTCGGGGCAGGCCCCTCTGCGCCGTGATTACATTGATCTTCAGAGCCTGCTGGAGACGATTCTGGAGCAATTCGCCATCCAGGCCGCGGAGAAGAACGTCCGGCTCACCCGCGAGGTTGAGCCACTCCCGCGCCTGACGGGCGATAGCGACCGGCTGGCACAGGTCTTCACGAATCTGGTGGACAATGCCCTCACGCACACTCCGCCGGGCGGGCAGGTGGCCGTCCGGGCTCACCGTGCGGAGCAGGGTGTCGAAGTGGTCATCAGCGACACGGGCAGGGGCATTCCGGCTGAAGACCTGGATCGTATCTTTGAGCGCTTCTATCAGGTAGACAAGTCACGCGCCCGCTCAGGGCAGCGGGGAACCGGCCTGGGATTGACGATCTGCAAGGAGATCGTCGAAGCACACGGCGGCTCGATCCGGGCCGAGAGCGAAGAAGGGCACGGTGCGAAGTTCTACGTCTGGCTCCCCCTGCCTCGCCCCTCTGACGAGACAATCGCCCGCCCGTCCAGATCAAGAAAATAACGGACCGGAGAAAGCGGCTGCCCGTCAGAAAAGAGGAAGCTGACGGGGCTCATCCGGCGGAGGCTCCTCACCGGCCTCGCCCTCCTGATAAGCGTCATTCGCCTGACTGACGAACTCTGGAAGCCGACGGAAGTCATCCAGAACGGTCTGCCGCAGCTTGGGCTGATGCAGAGCGGCGGCAGGATGATACATCGGGACGATAAGCCGTCTGCCCGCCCGCCTGGGTTGCCCATGAATGCGCGAGATGCGAGCCGAGGGGAACCAGCGAGCCATGCTGAAACGCCCCAGCGTGACGATCACCTTCGGATCGATCACGGCGATCTGACGGTCCAGATACTCCCGACAGGCCGCGATCTCGTCGGGCTGGGGATCACGATTGCCCGGCGGACGGCACTTGACCACGTTGGTGATAAAAACATCCTCACGCCGCAAACCAATGCTCGCCAGCAATTCGTCCAGAAACTTGCCCGCCGCCCCGACAAAAGGCCGCCCTGACTGATTCTCATGGAACCCCGGCCCCTCCCCGATAAACATAATCTCGGCGTCAGGGGGGCCTTCGCCTGGAACGGCCTTTTCCCGCGATAGATGCAGGGGGCACTTCGTGCAGGTCGCAATCTCGCTCGCAATCTTTTCCAGGCTGTCCGTCATGCCAGTGAACCTCCTTCGGCTATTGTGGGGCAGCTTACGAAATCGAGGCCCCCTGCGGGGAGAGCGTTCTCAGGTCTCCGGGGGCGGGAGCAGGCCGGTTACGACCGGCCCTCAGGAACCGTTACCATTATACGCTTTTTCCCTCGATTGTCAGAAAAGAGACGGCGAAACGTCGCTTCCCTCTACGCCACCTGCCCTCTCTAGCCGTCCGGCGGGCCGGTAGTTTCGCCGTCGTCCGGCCCGTACCACTCTGAATCGGCCTGACGGGCTCTCCGCCTGCGTCGTCGCCAGTACAGCCCCCCGCCCAGAGCGGCTATCAGCAGAAAGGCCAGCCCACCGATCGGCAAAGGGGCCTCCTGAATCCGCCGGAGGAAGGGCGGCGGGGCAGGCGGCAAGGTATCCACGAACGAGGCCGAAACGGTCGTGAAGCGCCAGACCGGCCCCCGCACACGATCCCCCTGCCGATCGGTGACCTCCACACGCCAGTAGTAGGTGCGGGCAGGCTGGAGGTCCGAAACTTCCAGTTCCGGCGTGTCGCCGACCTGACCGATAAAGGCCGGTTCTGTTGCGACACCGAGATACACATCATAGATGAGCGGATTGCACGGATCAGGGGGCGGGCTCCAGGAAAGCGTGAGGTTGAGCGGAACTTCGCCCGCCCCATCAGCCGGATCGGGAGACTGAGGGACCGGCGGGGAGAGCGGCGGAGCAGCCGGATCGTAGCGCAGGGTGAGCAACCGGTTGGCGTCTGCAAGATAGAGCAGCCTCTCTCCATCCGGCCCGGCTCCGACGGTCACGTCGCTGGCATAGTCGCCCGACCAGTACCCCACCTCCTGTGGGGCGGTCGGGTCGGCCAGATCAAATACACGCAGACCGCACACTCCATCCGCCAGATAGAGCGTCTCGCCGTCGAGCGCTGCACGCAACCCATCGCCGGGCGTGGAAGCATAGCCGAGCACCTGCGGGTTGCGCGGATCGGCCAGACTGAGCAACACCGCCCCATCGTCGCCCAGCGCAAGGGCTGCCAGCGCCCCATCTGGAGAGAGCGCAACATCGAGCGCCTGTCCCCCGCCCGTCGGGGTTACGTTCAACAGACGGGGGGCGGCGTCCGGATCGGGTGTGTTCGTCTCGACCTCCAGCAGGTCAACCCCTCCCTCCCAGCTTACCAGAAGACGGGACTCATCCAGCGGCAGCAGATCATAGACGAACTGCCCGGA
>DRKO01000077.1 GCA_011051745.1 Chloroflexota bacterium
AGATCGTCCACCCTGTTTGAGCGCTGTCCGCTCTTCGAGCGGCGGACAATGCAGCGCACCCTGAGCGGCTGCTGGAAGAGCTGCTGCAACCCCCGCTCAATGGAGCTGCGTGTGTGGTCCGCCTCGATTTTATCACGCAGGATGTCGCTTGGCATTTGCAAAACGACCGTGTATCCCTCTATGCCGTAAATGCTGCCCGATTTAAGCAACGCTTCCGCCGTGAGGTCGAGCCCGTGCACCACCCTCAGAAGCTCGCGCCAGCGGCTGTGAAGCTCCTCCAGCGAGGGGGCGTCCGGGGCCGGGGGTTCGGCGGGTTCCTCCGGGGGCGGTTCTGGTTCTGCTTCCGCCGGTTCCACCTCCGCCGCCGGTGGCGGAGCGGGCGCGGCCTGCTCCGGCTGTACCGGCTGCCGGGCGGGCTGCTGCGGCGGAGCGGCGACCGATGCTTCCTCCGGCGTGGCATACAGTTCCTCAACGCTGGCGATGAAGGCCAGCTCCAGCGGCAACTGGGGCTGCCAGCCTGCTCCCCTGTCGGAAGCGGCCTCGTTAAAGGCTTTGATCACCCGGAGGAGCACGCGGCGCGGCAGGTATTCGGCCTGCTCCGCCGCAATGGTCAGCGCTTCGGGGGAGGCGATCGTCTCGGCCAGCGCTGCCCCGCCCGTCTGCACCAGCATCACCAGCCGCAGGTACTCGACCATCTGATGGGCGAACTGACGGGGGTCGGCCCCCTCATCCAGCACCTGATTGATGATGTCAAGGCCGGTTGCCGTGTCTCCGTTGATCAGGGCGGCTGTCAGCGCCTGAACGGCCTCCCCCGCGACCGTTCCCAGAACGGCCTGGGCCATCTCAAGCGTCAGCACGGCGCCCGGCTCGCCGATAAGCTGATCAAGCAGGCTGATCGCGTCACGGAGCGATCCGGTCGCCTGCCGGGCAACCAGCTCAAGCGCCGCCTCCTCGGCCTGCAGGCCTTCCGCCTCGACCAGTTCCCACAGCCGCTGAACGATCTCATGCAGAGGGATGCGCCGGAAGTCAAAGCGCTGGCAGCGCGAAAGAATGGTCTGGGGGACCTTGTGAATCTCGGTCGTCGCCAGCACAAATATCGCGTGGGCCGGGGGCTCCTCAATGGTCTTCAGGAGCGCGTCAAAGGCCGCACCGGAGAAGCGGTGCACCTCGTCAATGATGTAGACCTTGTAACGCCCTTCATTGGGCGCAAACGCGATCCGATCGCGCAGCTCGCGCACATCGTCCACACCGGTGTGGGAAGCGGCGTCAATCTCAATCAGGTCGAGGAAACGTCCCTCGTTGACGGCCTGACAGTGCTCACACTGGTTGCAGGGACGGGCCAGAGGGTCTTCGTGCAGACAGTTGACTGCCTTCGCCAGCAGGCGGGCCATCGTCGTCTTTCCGGTTCCGCGCGGGCCGGAGAACAGGTAAGCGTGCGCAACGCGCCCGCTCACCAGCGCGTTGCGGAGCGTATGTACGACATGTTCCTGCCCGATGACCTCCTCGAACGTCATCGGACGCCATTTCAGATAGAGGGCCTGAGAGGCCATGTAACGCTGCTCCAGGGAAGAATCGTTCTCGTGGCTGCGCTGCTCAGTCTATCACCCGTCCTGTTTCTGTGCAACACCCCCGGCAGTCTCAGAAGAACTGTGCCGGATGATACTCGCCGAACACCTCGCGCAGCGTGCCGCAGATCTCCCCCAGTGTCACGTCGTTCTCCACGCACTCAATGAAGAGCGGCATCAGGTTCTCCGTGCCGCGTGCGGCGTCTGCCAGACGGGAACGCAGGGCGCTGACCCGCTCGTTATCGCGCGTGGCACGGAGCCTCGCCAGCCGCTCGCGCTGGCGGGCCTCGATGGCCGGGTCCACGCGCAGACGCTCTACCGGCGCTCCCTCTTCAGTCGTGAAGGCGTTCACGCCGACGACGATCTGCTCCCCCGACTCAACTGCCTGCTGATAGCGGTAGGCAGCTTCCTGAATTTCACGGTTCACAAAGCCGCTTTCAATGGCCTGTAACGCCCCGCCAAGGTCGTCAATCCGGCGGATGTAGTCCATTGCCTGCGCCTCGATGGTGTCCGTCAGTTCCTCGATCAGATAGGAACCGGCGAGCGGGTCAACCGTGCTGGCGACCCCTGACTCGTGGGCGATAATCTGCTGCGTGCGAAGCGCGATCCGAACCGCTTTCTCGGTCGGCAGAGCCAGTGCCTCATCCATGCTGTTGGTGTGCAGCGACTGGGTCCCGCCCAGCACGGCGGCCAGCGCCTGAAGCGCCACGCGAACGATGTTGTTCTCCGGCTGCTGGGCAGTCAGCGTGCTGCCGCCGGTCTGCGTGTGGAAGCGTAGCTGCATGGCCTTTGGATTGGTTGTGCCGAAGCGCTCGCGCATGATGCGTGCCCACAGCCGCCGGGCGGCGCGGAACTTGGCGATCTCCTCCAGAAAATCGTTATGCGCGTTGAAGAAGAAAGATAGCTGCGCGCCGAAGCGATCCACATCCAGCCCGGCCTCAATCGCAGCCTGCACATAGGCGATCCCGTTTGCCAGCGTAAAGGCAACTTCCTGCACGGCGGTGCTGCCCGCCTCACGGATGTGGTAGCCGCTGATGCTGATCGTGTTCCAGCGGGGCACATGCCGGTCGCAGTAGGCAAACAGATCGGTGATCAGGCGCATTGAGGGGCCGGGCGGGAAGATGTACGTCCCCCGCGCGATGTACTCCTTCAGGATGTCGTTCTGCACCGTGCCCCGCAGGCGAGAGGGTTCAACCCCCTGCTTCCTGGCAACGGCGATATACATTGCCAGCAGGATCGCCGCCGGAGCGTTGATCGTCATCGAGGTGCTGACTTTATCCAGCGGGATGCCGTCGAACAGGGCCAGCATATCGTGCAGCGACGAGATGCTGACGCCCACCTTGCCGACCTCACCCGCCGCGAGGGGGTCGTCGGCGTCGTAGCCGATCTGGGTGGGCAGATCAAAGGCCACACTCAGGCCGCTCTGCCCCTGCTCAAGCAGGAACTTGTACCGCCGGTTGCTCTCCTCGGCGGTGGCGTAACCCGCATACTGGCGCATGGTCCACAGCCGCCCCCGGTACATCGTCGGGTAGACGCCGCGCGTGTACGGATACTCGCCGGGGAAGCCCAGCTTTTGTAGGTAGCGTTCCGCCGCTTTCTCATCCGGCAGGTAGACACGCTCCAGCACGATGCCGGAGGCCGTCGTGAAGGTATCCTTACGCTCCGGGGAGCGCTCCAGTGCTGGCCGGAGCGTTTCTTCTTCCCAGCGCCGTTTCTCGTCCTGAAGGTTGGTCATGGTCTATTCGCCTCGGATTCGGTGGATTCGCCCGGCGCAACTTTAGCACATTTTTCGGTGTCTGAGGGGATCGGCCCGGGACAAGCTGCCTCGATTAAGAAGATTTTCGTTTTCTTAATTGCTAAACCTCTCTTTTCCGTATAAAATTTATGATATCATCAAGGCTCATCGGAACCCAGAGGAGGCCCCCGCCTTGGCAGTTGACCGCTTTGGCCGCAACATCAATTACATGCGCATCTCCCTGACCGATCGCTGCAACCTGCGCTGTGTGTACTGCATGCCGGAGGATATCACCTTCCGGCCCCCCGCCGAGTTGATGCAGGATCAGGAGATACTGACGCTCTTCCGCCTGTTTGTTGATCTGGGCTTCAGCAAGTTTCGGCTGACCGGCGGAGAGCCGACCGTCCGCGCGAACGTCGTCGAACTGGTGCGCGAGATGTGCGCCACCCCCGGCGTGAGCGAGGTCTCGATGACGACCAACGGCCTGCTGCTCCAGCGGATGGCCCACCGTCTGGCCGAGGCTGGCCTGAAGCGTTGCAATATCAGCATTGATACGATGGACCCGGAGCGCTTTCGGAGCATCACGCGCTGGGGCAGGCTCGAAGATGTCTGGGCCGGTATCGAGGCGGCTGAAGAGGCCGGGCTGCTGCCGATCAAGCTTAACTCGGTCATTGTGCGGGGCTTCAACGACGGGCAGGACGTGGTCGAGCTGGCCCGCCTGACCATCGAGCACGAGTGGCAGATACGCTACATCGAGATGATGCCCATTGGAGACGTGGCGGAGTTCCAGCGCTCTCAGGTGGTGACCGAGGAGGAGTTACGCGCCACGCTCGAAGATGAGTTCGGCCCGCTGGAGGTGCTCAACGGGGGGCGTCTCGATGGGGAAGCACGCCTCTATCGCATATCCGGTGCGCGTGGCTCGCTGGGGTTTATCAGTTCCGTCACCACCCCGTTCTGTGCGGCCTGTAGCCGCGCTCGCCTGACCTCGGATGGGCGACTGCGTCTCTGCCTGCTGCGTGATAAAGAAGTTGATCTTCTGACTCCCCTCCGTCAGGGC
>DRKO01000078.1 GCA_011051745.1 Chloroflexota bacterium
GGTTCAAGACGGCGCTGGAGATCAGTGCGTACTCGCTGGTCGCGCTGGCGCAACGCGCCGAGCCGTTGATGCCCGACGGTGGAGCCATCGTTGCGATGACGTACTACGGCAGCGTGGCCGTGATGCCTCACTACAACGTGATGGGCGTCGCCAAGGCGGCGCTGGAGTCATGTGTGCGTTATCTGGCGCATGATCTCGGCCCCAAAGGAATCCGTGTGAACGCCATCTCCGCCGGGCCGATCAAAACGCTGGCAGCCTCCGGCGTGGCGGGCTTCCGGAAGATGCTGCGCTATCATGAGAAGGTCGCTCCCCTGCGCCTGAACATCACGCAGGAGGACGTGGGCCGCACCGCCGCGTGGCTGTGCTCGGACTGGGCGCGGGCCGTCACCGGCGAGATTGTGTATGTGGATGCAGGGTGGAACATCATGGGGATGACCGTCCCCTTTGACGAACTGAGCAGGGGAGAATAAGCAGCTTCAGGCTGCCACAATGGACCCGGATACGTACAGAATCCTTGAACTGAATAAGATCATTGAGCGGCTGGCGGGGTACGCGGCTTTCTCCGCCAGCGAGATGTTGCTCCGTGCGCTGGAGCCGTCCGGCGACCTGGAGGAGGTGCTCCGTCGCCAGCAGGAAACGACGGAGGCACGGAACCTGCTCGAAGCGCAGAGCCATCTGGGTGTGGGCGGGGCGCGGGATGTGCGCCCCCACGTGCAGGATGCCGCGCGCGGGAGCACGCTCAGGCCGGAGCAATTGCTTGACATCAGGGCAACGCTCCTCGCTGCGGGCACGCTGAAGCGGGCGATTGGCAAGCGAGCCGGGCAGTTCCCCCTGCTCAATGAGATCGCGCTCGGTATAGATGAGGGGAAGCCGCTGGTCGCTGCCATCAGCCGCGTTCTGAGCGATGAGGGCGAGGTGCTGGATTCCGCCAGCGAGAAACTGGCCCGGATCCGGCAGGAGCTTCAGAGCACCCGCGCCCGCCTTCAGGATAAGCTTCAGTCCCTTGTGACCAGCAGCCAGTACGCCTCTTACCTGCAGGAGCCGATTATCACGATGCGCGGGGGGCGCTATGTGCTCCCCATCAAAGCGGAGTACAAGGGACGCATTCAGGGCATCGTTCATGATCAATCCGCTTCAGGCGCAACGCTCTTTATCGAGCCGCTCCCGACCGTCGAGATCAACAATCGAATACGCGAACTGGAACTGGACGAGCGGGACGAAGTCCGTCGTATCCTTTCGGAGCTTTCTGCCCTCGTCGGTGCGGAAGCCGACCGCCTGATCTGGACGGTCGAGGCACTGGCACAGTTAGACGCTGCCTTTGCCAAAGCCCGCTATGCCAGCGCGCTCCGGGCGAGTGCCCCGCACCTCGTGGACTTTGACCCGAAGCGTACGCCGGGCAGCACTATCCGACTGTATAGCGCCCGGCATCCCCTCCTCGACCCGCAGACCGTCGTTCCTATTGATGTGGAACTGGACGAGGAAACTTACAGTCTGGTGATCACCGGGCCGAATACAGGCGGCAAGACCGTCACGCTTAAGACAATCGGCCTGCTGGCCCTGATGGCTCAATGCGGCCTGCATATCCCGGCGGCTGAAGGCTCCACGCTTACCGTCTTCAGGGCGATATACGCCGACATCGGCGACGAGCAGAGCATCGAACAGTCACTCAGCACTTTCTCGGCCCATTTGAGACGCATCATCCGCATTCTGGCGCAGGCTGACCAGCACGCGCTGGTTTTGCTGGATGAGCTTGGCTCCGGAACAGACCCGGCGGAGGGAGCGGCCATCGCGCGGGCCATCCTGACCGAGTTGCTTCAGCGCGGGGTGACGACGTTCGTCGCGACGCACTATCCGGAACTTAAACTGTTTGCGCACAGTACCCCCGGTGTCCGCAATGCCAGCGTGGAGTTTGACATCGAGACGCTTTCGCCGACCTACCATCTGATCATCGGCCTGCCGGGACGCTCGAACGCGCTGGCAATCGCCCAGCGGCTCGGCCTTCCGGAGCGTGTCATCGAGAGAGCGCGTTCCTACATCGGCGCGGCAGACCTGCAGGCCGATGACCTGCTGGACGAGATTCATCGCACCCGTCAGGAGATCAGGCAGGCTCAGGCTCGCCTTGTGGCGGCTGAGGCCGAAGTCCAGGCCCTGCGGGCTGAGCTACAGGCCCGGCTGGAAAGCATCGAGGAGGAGCGGCGGGCCATCATCGAGGAGGCCCGCGCTCAGGCGCAGGCTGAACTGGAGGCCGTCCGAGCCGAGGTAGAGGCTCTGCGGCGCCGCCTGCGGCGCGCATCTCCGCCGGAAAGGGAGGCCGCCCCTTCCCCTGAAGAACTGAAGGATGTCGAGGCCGAGGTCGAGTCACTGGAGGAACTGTTAGAGGCACCGGTTGAGCCCGTGACGGTCCCCCTCCCGGCGGCTGAGCCAGCCGAGGCGGCTCCTCTCCGAGCGCTCCGGCCCGGCGATAGAGTGTATGTGCCCGGCCTGAACGCCGAGGGCGAGATCATCGCGCTGAACAGCGGGGACGACGTGGAGGTGCGGGTGGGGCAACTGCGCGTTCGGGTAGACGCCGACAGCCTCGAATGGCGGGCCAGTGCTGGCGAACGGGAGGCTGAGGAAACGTCCCCGGAGGCCGGGATCAGAGTCCCCCATCCAGAAAGCCCCGGCGTCGAGCTGTATTTACGGGGTTACACAATCGAAGATGCCCTTCCGATGCTGGAAGAATATCTCGATCAGGCTTATCTGGCGGGGTTGCCCTGGGTGCGCATTGTTCACGGCAAGGGAACCGGCAGGCTGCGTCAGGCGGTCCGGGAGCACCTCAGGCAACATCCGCTTGTGAAGGAGTATAAACCAGCGCCGGGTAGCGAGGGCGGCGAGGGTGTAACGATCGTCTACTTCGCCTCGTGAGAAGCGTTCATGCCCTGTGCGTTGGCGGCTGCCTGATCCACTCGCTGCTAGCAAAGAATCGCCTCGACCCTCCGGCA
>DRKO01000079.1 GCA_011051745.1 Chloroflexota bacterium
TGCTGGCCTGGCTGCGGACGCGGATGAACTGGTGGCCCTGCTCACGCTGGTCGCCGAACATTGCCCGGCGACGGCGGTCGTGTGCCTGGCTCACCGACCGGATCGGGAGATGGCGCTGGCGGCCAGCAGAGGGGGTGCGCGTGCCTACCTGACCCGCGAACAGGTCGGGATCGGGATCGCAAACGCGGTGCGTTTTGCCCTCCGGCATCGCTTTGTTGTCACTCAGGATGTCGCAGGCCTGTTCGATGATCCCCTGAGCAGGGGCTTTGAGGTGCTCCCCCGGCGGCGACGCTACCCGCGCCTGACTCAGCGGATAGAGCAGGCTTTATGGCTCTGCGTGGTGGAAGGGCTGCCCGCCGAACTGGCGGCGGAGGAGATGGGCGTCAGCACAAACACGGTGCGTAGCTACATCAAGGAAGGCTACCGCATTCTGGAGGCTTATGACGACACGTCCTATCCGGCGACCGTCTCTCCTGTCGAGCGAGCTTTTCTCCGTTACACTGCGCTGGAGCGGATGGATAAGCCCTGGGAGTTCGACACGCCCTACCAGCCTGCGGCATAACGTCGCGTGTTTTCATTCCCATGCCCATAATCTGGCGGAGAGCCCCGCAGATCGTACTGCGGGGTGTCTTATTGGTGGCCCGGACGGGCGGGAAGTTTCGCGTCAGGCCCATCAGCGAGTATAATCGCCCTCCAGAGAGGTGAAGGCCTATGCGATTTCTCGTAACCGGTGGCGCTGGATTTCTCGGATCGGCGCTGGCGAACCGTCTGGCCCGGGATGGGCACGAAGTCCGCGTGATTGACAACCTGACAGCCGGTGATCCGACTCAGCTTGACTCGCGCGTCCTCTTCACACGTGGCGACGTGGCCGACATCCCCAAGCTGTGGACGCTTCTTCAGGATGTGGATTGCGTGTATCATCTGGCGGCGCGGGTCTCAGTCCCCCAGTCCATCATGTACCCGCGTGACTACAACCACGACAATGTGGGGGGCACGGTCAGCCTGATGGAAGCCATGCGTGATGCGGGCGTCAAGCGCGTGGTGCTGGCTTCTTCCGGGGCCGTCTATGGCTCACAGGCGGAGCAGCCGTTACGGGAAGACATGATCCCCGACCCGGATTCTCCTTACGCGGTCAGCAAGGTTGCGGCGGAGATTTACGTCCGCACGATCGGCAAGCTGTGGGGTATTGAGACTGTCTCGCTGCGCATCTTCAACGCATACGGACCGGGGCAGCAACTTCCCGCCTCGCACGCGCCCGTGATCCCGCGCTTTCTCAAGGCGGCGCTGAGCGGCGCGTCGCTGGTGATCTTCGGCGACGGCGAGCAGACGCGCGACTTCGTCTATGTGGATGATGTGGTTGATGCGCTGGTAGCAGCGTCCACCGCGCCGGGCGTTGATCGTCAGGTGATCAACGTTGGAAGCGGGACGGAGACCAGCATCAACGATCTGGTGGCGGCTATCGAGCGGGTCGTTGGCCGGGAACTGGAGCCGATCTACAACACCGGACAGGAGGGCGGGGTACGCCGCATGTGCGCCGATCTGAGGCGTGCTTCGGAACTGCTGGGGTTCCGCCCCCGGGTCTCGCTTGAGGAGGGGTTACGCCTCATACTGGAACGTGACCCGCGCTTTGCGCAGTCGTAGCACTCTTCACAGAAGTGCATGCCATGTCCCGACGCCTTGACCGATCCTTCTTTGCCCGCGATACGGTCACTGTGGCTCGTGACCTGCTGGGGCGGGTGCTCGTCCACGAAGCGGAAGGGCAGCGGGTGGCCGGTCGGATCGTAGAGACTGAAGCCTACACAGGTCGGGATGACATGGCCTCACACGCCCACCGGGGAAAGACGCCCCGCAACGCGGTGATGTTCGGCCCGGTAGGGGTGAGCTATGTCTACTTCATCTACGGGATGTACTGGCTGCTGAACGTGGTTGCCAGACCGGCGGGGGCAGACTATCCGGCTGCTGTGCTGTTGCGTGCCCTGGAGCCGCTTGAGGGGTTAGAATGGATGGCTGCCCGGCGGCCCGGTCGCCCACAACGGGAGTGGACGAGCGGCCCCGGTCGCCTGACGGTGGCGCTGGGCATTGACGGCTCGCTCAACGGCGTTGACATGACCGCTCCGGACAGCCCGCTTTTCTTTGAGGAAGGCCAGCCCGTGCCCGGCGAGCAGGTGCAGAGTGGCGCCCGGATCGGGGTCAACGTTCCTGAGCCGTGGAAGAGCAAGCCCTGGCGTTTCTGGGTGGCCGGTAATCCTTATGTCTCGCGCAGGCGGTGAGCGTGCCGGGGTTGATCTGATCTCTATGTATCACATGGGAGGGTTTGATGGGTCTGCTTGAGGGAAAGACCGCACTGATCTTTGGCGTCGCGAACAAGTATTCAATCGCCTGGGGCATTGCGCAGGCGCTCCACGCGGAGGGGGCGGAGCTGGCTTTCAGCTATGCCATCCCACAACTGGAGCGACGCGTCAGACCGCTGGCGGAGAGCGTCGGCGCGAGGCTGATCGAGGAGTGCGACGTCACAGATGACACGGCCATTGATCGCGTTTTCGAGAAGGTCAAAGAGACCTACGGGACAATTGATATTCTGGTTCACTCCATCGCCTACGCCGAGCGCGAAGACCTGGACGGGCGATTTGTGGACACCAGCCGGGCAGGGTTCAAGACGGCGCTGGAGATCAGCGCGTACTCGCTGGTCGCGCTGGCGCAACGCGCCGAGCCGTTGATGCCCGACGGCGGAGCCATCGTTGCGATGACGTACTACGGCAGCGTGGCCGTGATGCCTCACTACAACGTGATGGGCGTCGCCA
>DRKO01000080.1 GCA_011051745.1 Chloroflexota bacterium
GATCGGCGACCCGACGCTCGTCACCGGCGCAACGTCCGTTGTCCCGATGGCCGACCTGTTCGGCCTGTATCTACAGGGGGGGCTGGTTGAGGTCGCGTTGCTGGGCGGGGCACAGATTGACCGTCACGGCAATCTGAACACCACCGTGATCGGCGACTACCGCTCCCCGAAGGTCCGCCTGCCGGGCAGCGGGGGAGCCTGTGAGATCGCGATCAACGCGCAACGCACCTTCATTATTATGCGCCTCAGGCGGCGGGCCTTTGTCGAGAAGCTGGATTTCCAGACCAGCCCCGGCCATCTGACCGGCGGCGACGCCCGCCGCGATCTGAGATTGCCGGGCGCGGGGCCGCAGCTTGTCATTACCGACAGGGCCATCTTCGACTTCGACAATCCGGGGCGCGAGATGCAACTGATCTCGCTGCACCCCGGCGTAACGATGGACGAGGTTCAGGCGGAGATCGGGTGGGATATCCGGGTCGCTGAGACGGTCACTGAAACGTCCCCCCCGACCGGAGAGGAACTGCGCCTGATCCGCGTGGAGCTTGATCCGGAGGGAATGTATCGGTGAAACGCATACGGGCGCTCATCTTTGACTTCGACGGCCTGATCATTGACACGGAAGTCCCCTGTTACCAGTCGTGGCAGGAGATATACCGTGAATACGGCGGGGACCTGCCCTTCGCGCTGTGGGTGCGTGCGCTCGGCAGCAGCTACGAGGCGGCGGGCTTTGATCCTCACGGGCATCTGGAACAACTGATCGGGCAGCCGCTGGATCGGGCCGAAGTCGAAGCCAGACGCGCCCGGCGGGAGCTTGAGCTCATCGAGGCCCAGCCGGTTCTGCCGGGGGTGGAAGCCTACATTTCCGACGCCCGGCGTCTTGGGCTGAAGCTCGGCATCGCCTCCAGCTCCCCGCGTGAATGGGTGGACCGGCATCTCAGGCGGGTTGGGCTGGATCGGCATTTTGACGTGATCAGAACCTCCGACGATGTCGGGCGCGTCAAGCCTGCGCCTGACCTGTATCTGGCCGCGCTGGAGGGGCTGGGGGTGCGGCCCGATGAGGCCATCGCGCTGGAAGATTCGCCCAACGGCGTGACGGCGGCGCAGGAGGCCGGAATCTTCTGCGTGGCCGTCCCCAACAGGCTGAGCGAACGGCTACCGCTTGAGCACGCCGATCTGCGGCTGACCTCGCTGGCCGATCTGCCGCTGGAGGAACTGATCCCGCTTGTGGAAAAGAACGGACGACGATAGCTGGCGTTTCTCGCCAGAGGGGGAAAACGGCACATGGGTACAGATCACAGGAGACCTGTAGAGTCAGGAGTGACGGGAACCGGGGTCGCCGGGACCATCCTTGACACGATGGGGAACACCCCGCTGGTACGGCTGAACAGCGTCTCGCGTGGCGTGGAGGCAACGCTGCTCGCCAAGCTGGAGTTCTTCAACCCCGGTGGCTCGGTCAAAGATCGGATCGGGTTAACGATCATCGAGGAGGCGGAGCGTTCCGGCCAGTTGAAGCCGGGGGGAACCATCGTTGAAGCGACATCGGGCAACACGGGCGTGGGTCTGGCGATCGTGGCCGCCATCCGGGGCTACCGGACGGTCTTCGTCATGCCCGATAAAATGTCCGAGGAGAAAATCCGCCTGCTGCGGGCCTTCGGAGCGCGAGTCATCATCACGCCCACCGCTGTTGAACCGGACGATCCGCGCAGTTACTACAGCGTCGCCAGCGCCATTGTTGAGAGCACCCCGAACAGCATTCTGGCGAACCAGTACCACAATCCGCTCAACCCGCAGGCCCACTACGAGACCACCGGCCCGGAGATATGGCAACAAACAGGCGGCAGGGTGGATGTGTTCGTATCGGGCATGGGCACGGGCGGCACGATCACCGGCGTGGGGCGCTATCTGAAGGAGCAGAACCCCGCCATTCAGATCGTCGGCGTGGACCCGGTCGGCTCGGTGCTGTACGACTACTTCCACACCGGCCAGATGCCCGAGGCTTCCACCTATCGGGTGGAGGGCATCGGGGAGGACTTCCTGCCCTCCATACTGGATTTCTCCGTCGTGGATGATGTCGTGCAGGTGGACGACCGCGAATCGTTCCTGATGACGCGCCGCCTCGTCCGCGAAGAGGGGATTTTCTGCGGCGGGTCAAGTGGCTCAGCCGTCGCGGGGGCCATCAAATACATTCAAAAGGAAGGGTTGGGGGCCGATAAGACCGTCGTCGTGCTGATCCCCGATTCCGGTTCGCGCTACCTGAGCAAGGTGTTTGATGATGACTGGATGCGCGAAAACGGCTTCTTCTCTCGGGAGTGGTGCGAGGGCACAGCCGAAGACGTGCTGAAGGCCAAACCGCGCCGCGATCTGATCAGCGTCACGCCCGACGACCGGATGAAAGACGTGATCGCACTGATGACGGCCAACGGCATCTCGCAGGCCCCCGTCATCAGCGAAGGGCGGCTGGCGGGCATTGTGCGCGAGGTTGACCTGCTCGAACACCTGCTGATGGCGAGCCACGAGCACACCCCCGACGAAACCATCGCCGATGTCATCCAGCCGGAGGTGATCACCGCCTACCCCGACACGCCGCTTGAGAAGCTGATGAGCCTCTTCATGGTCGAGAGCGACGTGGTGCTGGTCGTCCCGCGCGAAGAGGCGGACGGCCGGAACATTCTGGGCATCCTGACCAAAATTGATATTCTGGACTACGTCGTCAACCATTGCATTTAACGCCGCCTGCCGCTGAGGACTCTGACATGAGCGACTCATACCATTTCGATACGCGGGCCATCCACGCCGGTCAGGAGCCCGACCCGACAACCGGCGCGATCATGACGCCCATCTACCAGACCTCGACCTACGTCCAGTCTGCGCCCGCCGAACACAGAGGCTACGAGTACAGCCGCACCGACAATCCAACCCGCACCGCCCTTCAGGCCCTGCTCGCCGACCTCGAAGGCGGACGCTTCGCTCTGGCGTTCGCCTCCGGCATGGCCGCTATTGACACCGTCATGCGCCTGCTGCAACCGGGTGATCACACCATCGTTGCCAGCGACGTTTACGGCGGCACGTTCCGCCTGTTCGAGAAGGTGCTGGCCCGCTACGGGCTGACGTTCACCTACGTGGACATCACCGATCCGGCGGAGGTCGAGGTTGCCGTCCGCCCCCGGACTCGCATGGTCTGGCTGGAGACGCCGACCAACCCCCTGCTGGCGCTGGCTGACATCGGGGAGATCAACAGGCGCATCCGCCACACCGGGCAGGAGATTCTGATCGCGGTGGACAACACCTTCGCCTCTCCCTGCCTGCAACAGCCGCTCGCGCTGGGGGCGGACATCGTCGTACACAGCACGACGAAGTATCTGGGCGGGCACTCGGACATCGTCGGCGGGGCGGTTGAGCACGATGACGAAGCGAACTACGAACGGCTCAAGTTCCTGCAAAACGCCGTCGGAGCCATTCCGGGGCCGTTCGACTGCTGGCTGACGCTGCGCGGCATCAAAACGCTGCACCTGCGCATGGAGCGCCACTCGGAGAACGCGCTGCGGATCGCCCGCTTTCTGGCCGATCACCCGGCTATCGAGGAGGTATACTACCCCGGCCTGGAGTCACATCCCCAGCACGATCTGGCTAAGCGCCAGATGCGGGCCTTCGGCGGGATGATCTCGGTTGTTCTGCGTGGCGGTGAGCGGGCAGCCCGCGCCTTTGTCAGCCGGACGCGGATTTTCGCGCTGGCCGAGTCGCTGGGCGGCGTCGAATCACTGATCGAGCACCCCCACAGCATGACGCACGCCTCGACCGCCGACAGTGAGATCGCCGTGCCGCCGGGGCTGGTGCGGCTTTCGGTCGGGGTGGAGCACGTCGAAGACCTGATCGCAGACCTGGATCAGGCGTTAGGCAGCCTCCCGTGAGACGCCCGCCGCACTCTCTGGAGCGCGACACACCCTGTTGATTCCCTCATACCCGAACGAGGTAACTGTATGCCCAGACTATCGAAAAAGCGTGATGAGCGGCCCGCAAGGCACTGGCTGCTTTCGGTCATTCTGGCGATGCTGGCCGCAACTTTCCTGCTCGGTGCGCCCTACTTCTTTCTGGCCTGGATAGGCGTGGAGAACCCCCCGCCGGGCTGGCCGGACGCCTCCCTGCCGCTCTACGTGGTGATCAACGCTTTTGGGGCGGCCAGCGTGCTGGCCGTCTATTTCTGGTGGAAACGCTGGGGGGCCTACGGGGTGCTGGCAACACTGGCGACGCTCCTCACACTGAACATCGTTCAGGGAACCTTCCGGGTGATGGACATCGCGCTGAGTGCCGGGCTGATCATCGTGCTTATCATCCTTTTCCGGCCCCTCTGGCCCTACTTGAAATAGCCTGAATAGCGAGGGTTGATGATCATGCACGAAGTCGTAATTGTGGACGCCGTCCGTACACCGGTTGGCAGGCACGGCGGAGCGCTTTCCGCCGTCCGTGCCGACGATCTGGCCGCCATCCCGCTCAAAGCGATTGTCGAGCGCAACAATCTGGACCCCGCCCTTGTCGAGGAGGTGTACCTCGGCTGCGCCAATCAGGCCGGCGAGGACAACCGCGATGTGGCCCGCATGGCGTTGCTGCTGGCCGGGTTTCCGGTCCATGTCGCCGGGGTGACGTTCAACCGGTTGTGTGCCTCCGGCCTGAATGCGATCAATCAGGCCGCCCGCGCGATTGCCCTCGGCGAAGGGGATATCTTCATCGCGGGCGGCGTGGAGAACATGAGCCGCTCTCCGCTCGCCATGCTCAAACAATCCCGCCCCTTCGGTGTGGGCCACGTCACCGCCTACGACACCACCCTCGGCTGGCGCTTCCCCAACCCGAAACTGGAGGCGATGTTCCCCCTCGAAGCGATGGGAGAGACCGCCGAGAACATCTACGAGCGCTTCCCCCACATCACCCGCGAGAAGCAGGACGCCTTCGCGCTGGAGAGTCATCGCCGCGCCGTCGAGGCGATCCGGATGGGCAGATTCAGGGAGGAGATCGTCCCTGTCGAAATACCACAGCGCCGGGGTGATCCCATCCTCTTCGACACCGACGAGCACCCCCGCTACAAAATCGTGGACGGGGAATACGTCCTCAATACCAGCATGGAGGCGCTGGCGCGTCTGAGGCCGGTCTTCCGCAAAGGCGGCACGGTGACGGCGGGCAATTCCAGCGGCCTGAACGACGGGGCCGCCGCCGTCTTGCTGATGAGCGCCGAAAAGGCCGAAGAACTGGGCATGAAGCCGCTGGCCCGCTGGGTGGCGAGCGCGGCGGCAGGCGTTGACCCCCGCACGATGGGCCTGGGGCCGGTTCCGGCCACTGAGAAGGTTCTGAAGCGGGCCGGACTGACCGTCGAGGACATAGACCTGATCGAGCTGAACGAGGCCTTCGCCGTGCAATCGCTCGCCGTCATGGAACTGGCAAACTTCCGCCACGAGATCACCAACGTAAACGGCGGCGCGGTTGCATTGGGTCATCCGCTGGGCTGCTCCGGGGCACGCATCTTCACCACTCTGCTGCACGAGATGAAGCGCCGCAAAGCCGCCGGAGAGACGATGCGCTACGGGCTGGCGACCCTCTGTGTTGGCGTCGGGCAGGGGGAA
>DRKO01000081.1 GCA_011051745.1 Chloroflexota bacterium
AAACGAACGGACGCTCACCGTCAGACCGCGCGGCTGGGATGATCAGGCGTGAGGAAGCGGGCTTTCCGACGAGTCGCAGGTTGTTGTCGCTGTGCGGTATAACATGAAGAAGGGCAGCGCTCACCACACACCGGCTTTTGAGGAAGGGCTTATCACACAAGAGGGTTGTAATCTGTGACGACGATCCTGATTGTTGAGGACGAAGAGACCGTCCTGGAGACGCTTGCCTACAACCTCAGGCAGGAGGGGTACAAAGTTCTGACGGCTGAGGACGGCGAACAGGCGATCGAGATCATCCGTCGCAAAAAGCCCGATCTGGTTGTGCTGGATATCATGCTTCCCCGTCTCGACGGGTTGGCCGTGTGCCGCATCGTTCGGAAAGACCCTCAGGTCGCCTCCACCCCGATCATCATGCTGACAGCACGGGGTACACAGAGCGACAAGATGATCGGGCTGGATAGCGGGGCCGATGACTACGTGACCAAACCCTTTGAACTGGGGGAGTTTCTGGCCCGCGTGCGGGCCGTTCTACGGCGTGCGCCGGGCCGCGCCGTCACCTCGCAGGTGCTCACCGGCGGGGATATCACGGTTGATCTCGCCGCCCGCCGCGCCTACCGGGGCAAGCAGGAGTTACAGCTCAGCCAGAAGGAGTTTGACCTCCTGGCCGAGCTGATGCGCAATCAGGGCGCGGTGCTCTCGCGCGATCTGATCCTCACCCGTGTCTGGGGATATGATTACTACGGCGACAGCCGCACGGTGGATGTTCACATCCGCTGGCTGCGTGAGAAGATCGAGGATGACCCCTCCCATCCAACGCATATCATCACCGTGCGGGGCGTGGGCTACCGCTTTGAGGGATAGGGGACCATGCAGCCGCTAACTGTCCTGTTGCTTCTCGCTCTGGCGGGCGTATTCCTTGCCTGGTATGTGACATACAGGCGTCTGGGGGCAACCCGTCAGCAGAGCGCGGGCCTCTCCCGACAGATCGAGGAGTGCAGGGGGCTTCAGAAGCGGATCGAGACGTTACAGTCCCTGCTAAAAGTAGTCCACAGCGTTCTACTTCTGGTGGATGAGGATCACCACGTTGTGTATTCAAACGCCGCTGCCCACCGTCTCTTTGAGATGGAAGTGCGCGACATCCCCTCCACCGGTGATAGCCTCATGGCGATCACCCGTCATCATGAACTGGACGACATCGTCCGGCTCACGCTGGAGAATGAGAGCGACGAAGGCGTGGGCTACCAGATCGTCCTGCAGGGACGCACCTATCGTGTGCAGGCCAGACGGGTAACCATCGGCGGGAAGCCACACGTTGCTCTGGTGCTGGAGGATATCAGCGAGTTGCAGCGTCTGGGCCGGGCGCGTCGGGATATGGTAGCCAACATCTCCCACGAGCTGCGCACTCCTATCACGTCGATTCGCCTGCTGACCGACACGCTCCAGCGCGGCGCGCTCTCCGATCCGAGGCGTGGCCCGAAGCTCCTCCAGAAGATCGTCACCGAGGTTGAGTTTCTGGAGCAGATGGCACAGGAGTTGCTGGACCTCTCCATGATCGAATCCGGGCGGGTCGAGATCAGGCTGGTTCCGGTGGAACTGGCCGGGATCATCCGGGAGGCGGTCGGCCATTTTTCCGAGCAGGCAGCCCGAAAGGACGTGACCATCGAGGGGCTGGCCCCCCCTCACCTGATGGTGCTGGCCGACCCCGATCAGGTCGGACGTGTGCTAAACAACCTGCTGCACAACGCCATCAAGTTCACACCGCCCGGCGGCATTATTGAGGTCTCGGTCGCCCTTGAGGGGGAGTGGGTCTGCGTGGCGGTGAGCGATACGGGGCCGGGGATACCGGAGGAGGAACGCGAGCGGATATTCGAGCGATTTTACCGGGGGGATCGCGCCCGGCAGGGCAGCGGGACCGGTCTGGGGCTTGCCATCGCCAAGCACATCGTGGAGGGGCACGGCGGGAAGATATGGGCTGAACAGGCCTCCCCTTCCGGTGGGGCACGCATCTGCTTTACCCTGCCCACCGCCAGCCTGTGAGCATCCGCAGGACGGGCGGGTGTTATAATCTCCCTGTGCAGGGCCGATCTTAGTCAGGCGGAGTTATGACTGTGTCCGAAAGCACTGAGATGTATCTTAAATCCATCCTCGAGCTGGAGCATGATGGCGAACCGGTCGCCATTTCAGGCATCGCCGAGCGGCTGGGGGTATCCACCGTCTCTGCCAATGAGATGATCAAGCGTCTGGTCGAACGTCAGATGGTGACCCACACCCCTTATCGGGGCGTCCAGCTTACCGAGTTAGGCCGCCGCCGCGCGGTGAATATTCTGCGCCGTCACCGGCTGTGGGAGCGGTTCCTGGTGGATCACCTGGGCATCCCCTGGGAACAAGCCCACGACCCCGCCTGCCGCATGGAACACGTCGCAAGCGACGAGATCGCCGATGCGCTGGCCGTCTATCTGGGCAACCCCGAAACCTGCCCGCACGGCAACCCCATTCCACCCCGCGACGGGGAGTTGATCGAAAAGGCAGCCGTGCCCCTCAGCGAGCTGGAGGTCGGGCAATCGGGCCATGTCTCGCACATCTATCGGGAGGAAACCGCACTGCTGGAGTATCTGGCCGAGCGGGGCCTCTACCCGGAGGTCCCGGTGCTGGTCGAGGATATCGCGCCCTACAACGGGCCGCTGACCGTGCGGGTCGGCAGAGATCAGACGGTCATCCTGGGCCGCGAGATCGCCGCTCACGTCCTGATCCGCCTTGACGAAGCTTAATCCTTCTCTCCACCCCGGATCATTTATCCTATGAAGAAAGCCTCCACAACCGTGCTCGGCGTTGACATTGGCGGCACGTTCACCGACTTTGTCCTGATCGAAGAGGGCCGGATCAGCGTTCACAAGCGCCTGACGACCCCCTCCGATCCCTCCATTGCCCTTCTGGCCGGGGTTGATTTTCTGGGGCTGGATGTGCAGGCGGACGTCGTGCACGGTTCGACGATTGCCACCAACGCCCTGCTGGAGCGGCGGGGGGCAC
>DRKO01000082.1 GCA_011051745.1 Chloroflexota bacterium
GCCCCGCAAAATTCCTCCCCGCCCCGCCGGGGGGAGGCGGCTCAATCCTCATCGCGGATGGCGGAATGGATGTAAGCGTTATCCGGGATGGTACGTTCCTCGAAATCCTCACCCTGCAAGTCGGAGCCGATCCGCGCCCCCCGTCCGACCACTATACCGGTGGGCAGGTGGGTGTTTTTGCCAATCGTGACGATCCCCAGGTCTTCGGCCTGCTCCTCGATCCGGCCAACCCGCGCCCCGTGCCCGACCACGCAATTCTTATCAATGATGGCCCGCTCCACAACCGCGCTGGCCTCGATGTAAGTATCGGTCAGGATGATCGACTCGCGGACGACCGCGTCCGGCCCGATGTACACGCCCGGCGAGAGAACCGAACGCTCCACCACCGCCCCCTCGGCAATGACCGAGCCATCCGTGATCAGGCTGTCCCTGATGGTCGTGTTCGCCTCAATGCGCACCGGCGGACGTTCCTCGCTGCGGGTGTGGATCACCCACGAGCGGTCGTTCAGGTCAAAGGCGGGCGGGCGGGCCAGCAGGTCCATGTGCGTTTCCCAGTACGCTTCAATCGTCCCCACATCCACCCAGTAGCCGTTGAAGGGGAAGGCGTAGACCTTCAGGCCGTCTTCGATCATGCGGGGGATCACGTCCCGCCCGAAGTCGTGGGTGGACGTGGTGCGGGCGGCGTCCTGCCTCAACACCCGGTCGAGCACATCCAGACGGAACAGGTAAACACCCATCGAGGCCAGCGTGCCGGGCGGACGGGCGGGCTTCTCGACAAAGCGGACGATGCGATACTTATCGTCCACCTCCATGATCCCGTAGCGGCTGGCCTCCTCGATGGGGACGTTGATGGTGCAGACGGTCGCGTCGGCCTCGTTCTCCTGATGAAATGCGATCAGGTGCGCGTAGTTCATCTGGTAGACATGATCGCCGGAGAGGATCAGCACCAGATCAGGGCGAGGATGCCCCCGGATGAGGTTCATATTCTGGTAGACGGCGTCGGCTGTTCCGGCATACCAATCTGAGTCGGCACGCCCCCGGTAAGGCTGCAAGAGCTGGACGCCCCCGCTGAAAGAGCGGTCGAGGTCCCAGGGGCGGCCCTTCCCGATGTGCTGGTTCAGCGAATGGGGGCGGTACTGAGTCAGAACCATGACATCGAAAATGCCGGAGTTCACACAGTTAGAGAGCGTGAAGTCAATGATCCGGTATTTACCGGCAAAAGGGACAGCGGGCTTGGCGCGTTTGCGCGTCAGCACACCCAGACGAGTCCCCTCGCCCCCTGCCAGGATCACAGCACGGACCTTCATCCTCTCTTCCCTCCTGCCGAAGAGCGCAGAGCGCCCCCCGGCCTCCTGCGGCCCGGTCAGGCAACCTGACGATGCAACCGGACGGCCTGCCTGTACAGGTCAACATACCGCCTGGCCGAGCGCTCCCACGAAAAATCGCGCTGCATGGCCCGCCTCTGACGCTCGCGCCACCGATCGGGCTGGCCGGTGTAAACATCCAGCGCCTGATGAATCGCCCCCCGCAACGCCCCGGCGTCATAGTCGGCGAACAGAAAGCCGGTGTCCGGCGTCACCGTGTCAACCAGCCCCCCGACGGCCCGCGCCACCGGTAGCGCCCCATAGCGCATCGCGATCATCTGGCCCAGCCCGCACGGCTCGAACAGAGACGGCATCAGGAACAGATCGATTCCGGCATAAATGCGCTCGGCCAGCAGTTCGTTAAAGGTAAGGTTCACCGAAGCCCTGCCGGGGAAATCACGGCCAAGCTGGCGGGCCTGATCCTCATAGTGAGGCATGCCGGTTCCCAGCAGGACAAACTGAGCCTCCCGTTCTGAAAGCACCCGCCGCACAGCCGGAAAGAGAATACCCGGCCCTTTCTGCTCAACCAGCCGCATCACCGCCCCCATCAGAGGCACGTCGGGGCACTCCGGCAAACCGATCTCGCGCTGGAGTGCGCGTTTATTCTCAGCGCGGCGTTCCAGCGAGTCGGCGTCGTAGCGGGCCGTCAGATGCGGGCTGGTGGCCGGATTCCAACGTTGAACGTCAATCCCGTTCAGGACACCGACCAGTCGCGAAAGGCGGGCATGCACCAGTCCATCCAGCCCGTACCCGCCCTCCGGATCGGCGATCTCTCTGGCATAGGTCGGGCTGACGGTGCTCAGCATGGTGCTGTAGGCCAGCCCAATCGCCAGCGTGTTATCAGTCTGGCCCATCGCCCGCAGAAGCGGGTGATCAACGGGAGGCAATCCGGCCCGCGCGAGATGCCAGCCGACCCCCCTGCCCTGATAACGTATGTTGTGGATGGAAAGCAGCGTCGCCGCCCCTCCCAGAATCGGATCGCCACGATAGAGGCACTGCAACAGATAGGGAACCGTCGAGGTGTGCCAGTCGTGAATGTGGAAAAGGTCAGGCTGCCAGGCCTCCGCCTCCGCCATCCGACGAACCAGAGCCAGCGCCGCCGCCGAGAAAAACAGGAACCGCCCGACATCTATCCCCTCGTCGTGGCTGTAGACGAAACGCTCTCCGGCGTCGAAAAAGGGCCACCCCCGGATAAAGTAGACAGTAACGCCCTCCCATTCAGTGGCGGCCACATCCACACGGGTGGTGCTCTCGTTCCAGACCATATCAAACGAGGTCAGGGGCCGCAGGCCGAAGCGGGCATCGTCTATCACCCCGTGATGGGGCACAACAACCGAGACATGCTCCCCCAGCCGGGCCAGCACGCGCGGCAGCGTGCCGACCACATCCCCCAGCCCCCCGACCTTGACAAAGGGCGCACACTCAACAGCGATGAAGGTAACGTTCACACCCTCTTCACCCCCGCGACCGTCATCGGATCATCAGCGTTAGCGGGCTTTGAACCAGCGATACTCTATATCTGGAAAGACCTTATCCACTTCGTACAGCTCATCGGCGAGTCTGCGGTCGGGGCGGCCTTCCTCCAGCGAGACGGCGAGCGCCTCAAAGCGTTCTACGTGCCGGGTGAAGCGCTGGATCGCATATTCCCGCGCCTGCCCGGTCGTCACGAGGAAGGGCCAGTCGCTGGCCTGAAGCAACAGCAACTCGCGGGCGGCCATGTTCAGCACGGCTTCCTCATCCGGCGTGGGATCGGGATACTGCGCGACGAGCGCTTCCATACGCCCTTCCGCGCTGTGGATCGGCCCCCACATCCAGTGCGTATCGTGGTTATCCCATGTCCAGTGCGTGCCGCCCATCCCCCATGAGCCTTCGGGCAGGTGGAGAACCTCGTCCGGGGGGTGCTTCTCGATGAAATCGCTCGCCCGCGTCAGCTCGACGGCTGGCTCCTCCGCCAGGCGGCGAAGCACCTTCTTGATCCATTCGACGCCCTCAAACCACCAGTGCCCGAACAACTCCGTATCGTAGTTGGCGGAGATGATCCCGAACTCTCCCGTCTCCTCGTGGTAGCGCTGAAGCCGGTCGGAAACCAGCCATGAAAAATGCCGGGCGTGCTCCTCAACCTTGCCAGCCGCCCAGTCGGGATGATACACATCTTTAAAGCCCAGTTCGACACGGGAGCCGGTGATGCGCCAGTATTGCAGGCCGGAGATGCCGTCTTTCTTGTGGAACTCGCGATAGTCGTAGTCGCCGGGATACCCCCATTCGGCTGACCAGACCTGTAAACCGGTCCGGTTATCCCGTCCGATGACGGACACGCCGGAGTGCTGCTCCGCGCCCGGACCAGCGGTTGTATCGGAGACGTAGTAAGGCTTGAAGGTCGTCGCCGCGCGGGGCGGGATCGTCTCCCGAATCGGGATCACATACCGGCGCCTGATCTCCCCGTAAGGGCCGATGGCATCCCCCGCCGCCACGCCGACCGGCTGACCTCCCTCGATGGTGTGCGTCTCGGTGAAGAACAGGCCCAGCTCCAGCTCCTGCAGAAACTTCTCAAGGCCGGGGCGGAGCCTGCCGTCCTCCGTCACGTAGGCCGGACGGTAGGCGCACTCCGGCAGCCAGATCGCCCTCGGAGCACGCCCGAAATGACGCTTATACGCCTCAACCCCCGTCCTGATCTGCCCGTAGATGGACGAATCACGCCCCAGAAGCGGAAGGTAGCCATGTGTGGCCGCGCTGGTGACGATCTCGATAAAGCCCTCATCCTGAAGGGCGCGAAACGCGCCGACGATATCCCGCCGATGGCGTTCGTCAAAGCTCCGCTTGATCCCCTCGTACCACTCCGTGTAGAAACGGGCCAGATACGCCATGTGGGGCTTATCTTCCGCCTCGAAACGCTCGATGTCCGAGCGGGCGGCTTCGATCTTCTCATCCAGATAAACGTCAAAGTGATCCTGAACGTCCGCGTCGGCCAGTTGCTCCACCAGAACGGGGGTCAGGCCGATGGTCAGCCGAAAAGAAACCCCCTCTTCTCGCAGGTCGTACAGGGCGTTTAAGAGGGGGATGTATGTCTCGGACGCGGCCTCATGGATCCATTCCTCACCGTGAGGCCAGCGCCCGGCCATCCGGGCGTAGGGAAGATGGCTGTGCAGAACGAATGTGAAAGCACCAACGGGGTTCACTTGCCGGGCCTTTCTCTATGTGCAGGAAAGAGCGATCAGGCAGGGCAACGCACCGGAATCAGGGGCCACCGGGGACAGCCCTCTGTTGCTATTCTAGCATACCGGACGGGCGTTGATAAATGACAGATGACGAAAGCGGGGAGTTACAAATATCCAGAGCCATTCCAGACAAAAAGGACGGCAGGGGAATCTGCCGCCCTCAGGGCAAAGACTCTTACAGGAACACGCACGTTCTCCTTCAGACGGCGGGCTTCGCCCCCGCCGTGTTCCGCTCCAGCCACTCGGCCACCCACTGCCCCAGATAGGGGTAGCGGTAGTCTTTTCCGGCGGAGGTCTCGATGGTCGCCACGATTGAGAAGCCACCCAGCGCAAAGGGGAAGGCGACCACCAGCAGGACAAGCACAATCGTGATCAGCAGCGCCACCGGAATCAGGAGCAGGCCGATCAGGATGACGATCAGCACGGCGGTTACGACCCAGGCGACGACAACCACCAGCACAGACGCCAGAACAAGCAGGAAGAAGCCCAGCGTCCCCACAACCTGCAACGCGAACGCCTGAGCCGCGTGGTAGGCCACATACTCGGACTTATCCCTGTAGCTCAGGTAGATAACAAACGGCACAAAGACAAACAAAAGCCCGCCCACTCCGGCAGTGCCGAAGCTGACCAGCAACGTCAGGATCGTGCTGGCGTGGGCCAGCGCCGCCCAGGTGCGCTCCTCTGACGTTATCTCGGAGGACAGTCGGCCGCTCTCTCGTTCAACCAGTTCACTCATCTCGTCTCTCCACGCAGGGGAAAGCTCAGCGGGCCGCCCCTGCACACTGACACAGGAAAACTGAATTGCATAAATCTCTACGCACAGACGGGCATGGAGTTGCAGGATTTAGCGGGAGGACGCAGCCCCCGAAAGGGGAACGGGCCGCGCCTTGAATGGCACAGGGGCGCGCTGTATAATACCTCCGCTTTAACCCACCGAGGGGAGAAACTCTGTGCGCCGTGCCCAAGCCGGGGATGTTGTCCTGCTGGTCAGTGAAAAAGACCGTAAATCCTTCGTCCGCACTCTGGAGCCGGGCAAGCAACTCCAGACTCATCGCGGCGTGCTCGCCCACGACGATCTGATCGGGCAGCCGCTTGGATCCCAGGTCCGTACCCATCTGGGGTTCGCCTACTACCTCCTGCCCCCCACCACCGATGAACTGGTCCGCAACCTGCGGCGTGAGAGCCAGATCATCTTTCCAAAAGATTCGGGTTACATTATCATGAAGCTGGGCGTCAGGCCCGGCTCGGTCGTGATCGAGGCCGGAACAGGCAGCGGCGGGCTATGTCTGGTGCTGGCGACGATCGTGGGGGACGACGGACACGTTTTCTCCTACGACGTGCGCTCCGACATGCAACGCATCGCCCGCAGGAACATCGAGCGGGCCAGACTGTCCCACCGGGTGACGTTCCGGGCTGGAAACGTCACGGAAGGCTTCGAGGAAACGGACGTGGACGCGGTGTTTCTCGATATGCGCTCCCCCTGGGAGGCACTCGATCAGGCGCGTGCCGCGCTGAGCGGCGGCGGCGTGCTCGGCTGCCTTGTGCCGACGGCCAATCAGCTTGTGCGGCTGATCGGGGCGCTCGACGCGCACCCCGGATTTGGCTTCATCGAGGCCGAGGAGTTGATCCTGCGCCCTTACAGAACCGTTCCCGCCCGCGTCCGGCCTGATGACCAGATCGTCGGACACACAGGCTACCTGATCTTTGCGCGGGCCGTCTTCCCGCCCGCCGGGGACAGCGCCGCTCAACAGGCCCTTTCTGGAGACTCAGAGGACGCTCAGGAGAACCTCTTATGATGACCCGACAGGCCCTTCGTCCCGTTCGCGCAGCGGGGAAAGCTGCGTTGCTGGCCGGGCTGCTTCTGGCGGCCTGCCGTCCCGGCACGCCTCAGCCCCAGCCGACGGCCATCCCACCGGCGACGTTCCCCCCTGAAACACCGACTCCGGCTTCCTCCCCGCCCCCGCCCCAGACGCTCCCCACCACTTCAACCGGCTTCGCGCCGGGAACCGTCATCGCGGATCAGGTGCTCAATCTGGAGAGCCTGCCGAACAGCCAGGGCGAGGTCAGTTTCGACGGGCTGGGGATGCAGGTCATCCGGCTGGATACAAGCCTGCTCGGTGGCACGCTGGCCTACGACGTGGAGCTTGTGGATGTCTTCGGGAACACGCTGGCCGCCTTCACCGTCGAGGAGGGGGAAACGAGCGCCTCCATCGCCGAGTTCACCCTCCCCTACGAGGGAAGGTATCAGGTGATCGTCTCCGCCACCGGCGGCAGCGGCTCGGTCGGGGTGACCGTTACGGCGCTCGGCCCGCCCAGCGGCGGCGGCGAACTGGACGGCCCCGGCAGCTCGGCCACCGGAGAGATGAACGACGAGCGCGTTTATCACGTCTATCAGTTCCCGCTGGCGGAAGGGGAGGTGGTCAGCATCTCGGCCATCGCCGACACCCCCGGCATGCCCGATACCCGTCTGGCGCTCTATGGCCCGGACGGGCGGTACATCACCGCCGTGGACGATGTCAACCCGCCTGACGATCTGAACGCCGTCCTCTCTCGCTTTGTCGCTCCGCTGACGGGGACCTACACCGCCGTTGTGAGCAACTATGGCGGCTCCACCGGGACGTATACTTTCAGCGTCAACCCCGACACGATCCCGCCGGAGGCCGAAGGCGAGCCGGACATCGTCTATGACACCGTCTACCGGGCAGCCTTCTTTGAGGGCAGCAGCCTGAACGCCACCTTCGACGGCGAGATCGGGGACGTGCTGCGCATCGAGGCGTTCGATCTGGAGCCGGAGCTGGACGTAGATATCTACCTGTACAGCCCCTTTGATCAGATCATCGCCTTCGCCGTCAACGCCGGAGCCGGAGAGGCGGAAGCCGTGAACGAGGTGCAATTGCCCTACACGGGCCGCTATCGTCTGGAACTGCGCCCGCTTGGATCGGGGCAGGGTTCCTTCCAGATCGTCCATCTCCCGGCAGGCAACCTGAGCGGCGGCGGGATTTTCGGCGACGACCTGACCAAGACCCTCCCCGGACGCTTCGAGGCCCCCAACGTCTATCACTTCTATCAGTTCAACGCCACCGCCGGAGAGATGATCACGCTCTCCGTCACGTCCACCAGCGAGGAGGGCGAACTGGACATCGGCTTTGCCGTGCTGGGGCCTGATGGGATTCAACAGGTCTTCGCGGACGACTCCGAGGGGGATAACCCCGCCGACCCCGTCCTGAGCGGCTATGAAGTCCCCCAGACGGGCACGTACACCGTCGTCGTCTACTCGTTCAACGATGCGACCGGTTCCTACCAGATCACGTTCAGCCGCGAGTAAGGGTAAACGCCCCGCCCCCGGCTTTCCGGCGCTGCGCCTGCCCGGCCTGTTGCTGCTCATCGGGCTGGCACTCGCTGCCTGCCGGGGAAGCAAGACGCCGGAGGTTCCCCCCACCCTCACGCCGTCGCCCACCCCCTGGCCTACGCTCGCGCCAGTCCTCACCCCCGTGCCCACCCCCACCGGGACGGCGACGGAAGATCAGGGGCCGCAACTGGTGGATAAATTCCGCGCCGTCGTTCAGGAAGGGCTAGTCTCCGTCTTTCCACTGGAGGGGAACATCGAGCGCCCCGTCCGGGTGGAGGTGATCGTCCTCTCCGGCGACATTGACCCCGTGATCACGATTGACAACGCGGCAGGGGATCGGCTGGCCCATGCCGACAGCGGCGGGGCGGGCGAGCCGGAGGTGATCGGTCAGTTTCAGTTCCCCGGAGATGGCTTTTACGAGCTGGGGCTCACGACCAACAGCGGCAGCGGCGAGGTCGGCGTTTCGATCTACTCCCTCGACCCCGCCGAGATGGAAGGCGGAGGCGTCTTCACCTCGCTGGACGAGGAACTGCGAGGCACGATGGAGCATCCGGCCACCTATCACACCTTCCGCCTCCCCGTCCAGCGCGGACAGCGGTTCGATCTCTCGGCGACCGCGCTGGATGAGGGCCTCGATCTCCTGTTCGAGCTTTACGGTCCCGACGGGGCGTTGCTTGCGGCGCGGGATGACAACGTCGGCCTTGACCCGTACCTCTGGAATTTCATGCCCAGCCAGTCGGGGACCTATACCGTCGTCCTGAGCAACTACGGTGAGGGGGTCGGCGACTACGTGCTGCGCGTCAGTCCCTCGGAATCGGGAGGGGCCGCTGCCATCGGAGTGCGCACCGATCTTGAGGTGAGCGCCGTCCCCCGGCGCAGCACATGGCTCACACTGGAGGGGCGCACGCTGGACGCCGTCCGCGTTGAAGTCAGGCCGATTGACCCCGGCATAGACCCGACGATCGCGATCTACGACCCTTACGGCAACCGCCTGACCGCCGTGGATCAGTTCGGGCCGGATCAACCGGAGCAGTTGACGCTCGTCCAGTTCCCCTTCGACGGGGAGTATCAGGTTGAATTCATGACGCTTGGCGAGGGCGGCCAGATCGAGTATTTCATCCGTCCCATCCGGCAGGTTGATATCGAGATGGGCGGGAAGCGCATCACACCGGGGCGGTTCGCCCACGAAGGCGAGATCGTCGGGCCGGGGACGGTTTTCACCTACCTCTTCGACGCCGAAGCGGGAGACCTGATCGGCGTGGACGCGCACGGAACGGACAACAGCGGCCTTGACCTGGGGTTTGATCTCTTTGCGCCGGACGGCTCGCTACTCGTCACCCGTGATGACACCGTCGGCCTTAACCCGGTCATTGACCGCCTCGAATTGCCCCAGAGCGGGCAGTACGCCCTCGCGCTCTGGAACTACGGCGGCACAACCGGCCCCTATGAATTGTTCGTCACCAACCCTGAAGCTCCGGCCACGCCGCCGGGTCCCTCGCTGACGGAGGAAGCCCCCTAGTTAACAGGGGATTTACAGACCGGTCACTCTTTCCCGGCACAACCGGTGTATACTGCCAGTGTATAGCGGGAACAGAAACAGGCAAAGGAGCAGGATCATGCGGCGACCGATGCGTCCCAGACGCCCCAGAGGCCCCCGTCGGCGGGGACCGCTTCCCCCACCCGCCCTCGACGCCGCCCGGCGTGAGCTGAGCCGGGCCAACCGCCTGCTTGAGTCCGGGCAGGCACTTGAGGCAGCCGAGATATTCGCCCGCGTGGCCGACCGCGCCGCACAGCACGGGATTCCCGTGCGGGCCTCCCATCTGGCCGCCAGAGCGGCTCAGGCCTTCCTCGTCTCCGGGGAGGTGGATCGCGCTCAGGCACAGGTGAGGCGTGCCGTCCGGCTGAGCCTGCGTGCCGGTCAGATGGCCCTGGCGGCCCGACTGGCACACCGCGCCCTGGCGGAACTGGAGGAGCGCGGCTATTCGGCAGAGGCGGCGGCATTACGGGAAGAGTTCGACGCCCAGTTGCAACGTGTCGGGCTGTCGCTGGCTGAAGGACCAGTCGGGCCAGCGCAGGGGGCCACGCCCCGCCCGGAGTTGCCCGCCCAGTGCCCGGCCTGTCTGGGGCCGGTGCACCCCGACGAGGTGGAATGGGTGGACAGGACGAGCGTCAAGTGCGCCTACTGCGGCTCGATCATCAAAGCTCAGTAAGCGGCGATCCGCCCGAACAAAAGACCGGGCACTCCGGCCCGGCCTTCAAACAGCACGCAGAGAGGGGAGAGAAAGAACGGGAAACGGCTACTCGCCCGATTCCTCTTCCTCTTCCTTCTTCTCGGTGATAACCTCGACCTCGGCGGCCTCCGGCTCCAGCAGCATCTCCTCTTCCACCTCTTCTTCGAGCGCCTGTGCGTAGTCGAGCCGGGCGACCAGTTCCTCGGCCTCGGTGGTGATCGCCACACCCTCCGGGACAACCAGATCGCCCGCCAGAATGTGGTCGCCGATCTCGGCCAGGACGCTCAGGTCAACCTCGATGTGGGGCGGCAGTTCACGGGGGAGAGCTTCCACTTCAACGCTGTTGAGCATCTGGACGACGATCGCCTCGTTGCTGGCGACGAGAGGCGGCTCGTTCACGAAGACGAGCGGAATCTCGGCCCGGATCAGACGGTCCATCGCGACACGGTAAAAGTCAACGTGCAGGATGTTGCCCCTGACGGGGTCGCGCTGCACCTCACGCGCCAGCACCGGAATCGTCTCTTTGCCGACCTGCAACTCCACGATCTGAGTCCCGCCTGCCCTGGTCAGCGCGTGGCGGAGGGCCTTCTCCTCAATGGAGAGAGCCGCTGGCGCGAAGTCCGGGCCATATACAATCACCGGGATCAGCCCGGCCTGCCGCAGCCGCTTCACCTTCTTTCCCACCACCTCGCGCGGGCTGGCCTCAAGTACGATTGCCTCGCTCATCTGGTTCTTGCTCCTCTAGCGCCATGTTTTCGGGGGCATGGCGGCGCATAGTCTTCATGAAAATGGCAAATAAAACGGGCTGCTCCACCCCGCCGCCGGAGGGCGACGAAGCGCCGGGAGCGCCCCGATGGCGATATTGTACCGGGACGAGGGGGGGCCGTCAATAGCGAATCGCAGGCGTCGGGGATGGGCCTCACGCATGAAGCGTCTTGCGCTGCACCCACTGAGCCTGATCGGGCTTGATGACCAGCACGTCAATCGGCCCGCCGACCGTCTTGGGGCGGGGGTGAAAACGCATCGTGTCGAGCGTGACGCGGACCGCATAGATCGCATAATCCACCGCGTCCTGCAGGGTGAAGAACCCCCACTGGATCGGATGGTGAGGAAGCGGCTTGAACTCCCCCGACTGATCCTTGAGGGCGACCGGCTGAACCAGCCGCGTCAGCACGTCGGTTTCCCCACGCCAGAGCGCCCCCTGACGACCGTTCTCGTTGATGCGCCGCACCTGCCCGGCTTTGATCAGCACCTCCCAGATGTGCTGCTCTGCCCTGCTATCCACCACCTTGTACCCGCCGATGATGAACCCCGAAGCAGGCGGCTGAGGCAGGGCCGAGAAGTACTCGTAAATCTGCCGGGGAATCTCGTCTATCTCGTAGTTACCCCGGCCCAGATGCTCGTTCATGAACGATTCGATGTATCCGCCGATCGGCACGCCCTGCACATCCGCCGCGCCAAAGGTCGCGATGCCGACATTGTCGGGCGTCAGGAAGATTTTGTAGCTTGAGTCGGATTGCCCAATGGCAAGCTGCACGATGCGCTTGTCTCCCTCCCGCCGCTCGGCCTTGAGCGTCAGGCGGCTGTCGCTCGCCATTACGATCCCTTCCCGGACGTACAGGGTGATCATAAACGACATGCCATCCTCCATGCTGTGCAGAGATGTTCAGAGCCCGTCATACCCCCGGCATACTCCCATTATACGCCTTCCCGCCCGCTCCGGCTGAAAGCGGGCAACGCGCGGAGCAGCGCGGTATAATGCAAACAGTGACAGGGCGAGCCGGAGCCACCGAACGCCCAGAGAGAGCGCAATGGCTGAGCAGGTCGTCAATTTCACAACCGTTTTTCTCGGTATCTTCATAGAGGCAGCCCCCTTCCTGCTCCTGGGAACTGTGGCTTCCGGCCTGGTGGAGGTCTTCGTCAGGCGCGAAGACCTGGCCCATATCCTGCCCCGCAGCCCCCTGCTGGCAGCGCTGGTGGGTGGCCTGATGGGGTTCGCCTTTCCGGTCTGCGAGTGCGGCGTTGTCCCCCTCACACGGCGGCTCATCCGAAAGGGGTTGCCGGTCGGGGCAGCCGTCGCCTTCCTGCTGGCGGCCCCGATTGTGAATCCGGTCGTGCTGGCGAGCACATACGCCGCTTACGGCTGGGGACGGGTTCTGTTCGCCCGTTTCGGGCTGGGGCTGCTTGTGGCGGCCAGCACGGGGGTGATCTTCGCCTTTAACCCCTCACCGGCCCGCATGCTCCGCCCGCAGGTCTTCGTGCCGATTGCGGGCGCGGTTGAGGAGGTGGCAACGCCGGTCGCCGGGCCTTCTTTATCCGTCCGGCTCAAGCGGGCGATGCGCATCGCGGGCGATGAGTTCTTCGAGATGGGCCGCTATCTGGTGATCGGCTCCCTGCTGGCCGCGCTGATGCAAACGGCTGTCCCGCAGAGCATCCTGCTGTCGGTCGGCTCCGGCCCCTTCATGTCGGTGCTGGTGATGCAGGCGCTGGCCTTCGTCCTCTCCGTCTGCTCGACGGTGGATGCGTTCATCTCCCTTGCCTTCGCCGGAACGTTCACCACCGGCTCACTCCTGAGCTTCCTGCTCTTCGGGCCGATGGTAGATATCAAGAGCACGCTGATGTTTCTGGGAGTCTTCCGACGCCGGATCGTCGTCTATCTGGTCGTTCTTCCCTTCCTGATGGTGATGCTGATCGGCGTATTCATCAACCTGAACGTGAACTGGTAGGGGGAGGCAGAGCATCGCCATGAGTCAGCGGAGTATCGAACGTTTCAAGGCCCTGATCCTGATCCTGATGGCGATCTTCTTCGCAGAGAAGCTCGTCAGCGGGAAGCTGTATTTCTACATCGGCCCACGTTTCGGGTGGCTTTCGGCGCTCGCGGTTGCCCTCTTTATCATCCTGGCGGGGTCTTATAACATGGTGGGGCAGCAGGGGACGGAGAGCGAGCACGAGCACCACGATCACGGCCATGAGAAAACATCCGCCTGGTCCCTGCTGATCGTCTCCCTGCCGCTCATTCTGGGGACGCTTATCCCTGCCCGCCCGCTGGGGGCCAGCGCGGTTTCCAGCCGGGGCATCGCGACTGACCTCGCCCCGGAGGGGGAAACCAGCGACCGGACTCTGACCATCGTCCCCGCCGAGCGGAATATCCTGGACTGGGTTCGGGTGATCTCCACCAGCCCCGATCCGGCGGCGCTGGCCGGTGAGGAAGCGGACGTGGTGGGCTTCGTCTATCGCGATGCCCGCTTTGCCAGCGATCAGTTCATGGTCGCCCGCTTCACGATCACCTGCTGCGTGGCGGACGCAACCGCCATCGGGCTGGTGGTGCAATCGCCGGAGGCCAGCCGATACGCCGATGACTCATGGGTGCGCGTCAAAGGGACATTCGCGAAAGGCACGCTCGACGGCCAGCCGATCCCCCTGATCGTGGCCGACGAGATCACTCCCGTTCAACCGCCCGAACAACCCTACCTGTACCCCTGATGAGCACTCTGGACTCCTTCGACCGTCTCGTTCTCTCCATCATCGCCGGGCTGGTGCTGGCAATCGGCAGCCTGCTGGCACTTGGCGATCATGTCGGCGTCCGGGTCACGGACGTTTCGCCGGAGGAAGGGAGCAGTCCGCCGGTCACAGCCCCCATCCAGATCGCCTTCGGGCAGCCCATGCAGGTCGCCAGCGTCGAGGAGCGCTTCTCGATCCGGCCACCGGTTGAAGGGCAGTTCGAGTGGGACGGAAACACGCTGATCTTCCAGCCCGCGCAGGCCCTCTCGCCGGAGCAGACTTATACCGTCACGCTGGAAGCCGGAGCAGAGAGCAGCGCCGGACGGCGTACCTTAGAAGCAGTAAGCTGGTCGTTCCGGCCACGCCAGCCGGGGATCGTGTACCTCGCCCCCGCCGACGCAGCCGATCGGGGGCTGTGGTTTCTGCCAGCCGAAGGTGGCGAACCCTCCGAGCTTTTCACGCCCCGGAACGGCATCTTCGACCTCGCCCCCGCGCCGGATGGCTCCGAGATCGCCCTGACGCTTGCAGAAGACGAGCCGATCAGCCATATCTGGCTGGTCAGCCGGTCAGGGGACAGCGCACGTCAGTTATTCAACTGCGCTCCGGCGGCGTGCAGCACCCCGGCCTGGTCGGCGGATGGTGAGTTGCTGGCCTATGTACGCCGCGAGCCTTCCAGCAACGGGCTGGCTCCGGGACGCATCTGGCTTTACGATCTGGCAAGCGGAGAGACGGCCCCGCTCTTTCAGGATAATCAGGTGCTGGGGTTCGGGCCGGTCTGGAGCCCGGACGGGAGTCGGCTGGCGTTCTTCGATGGAAACGCTCAGGCGATCCGCGTGCTGGAGCTGGAAAGTGGCCGCGTCACCGTGATCCCCAGCCTGATGGGGGAGGTCGGCTCCTTCTCCCCGGACGGGGGCCAGATGGTCTATACCGACATCCGGCAGGTGGGCCGCCAGTACTTCCCCCAGTTGTGGCTGGCCGACCTGAGCGAGGAAGGCGGGATCAGGCCCCTGCTCGACGAAGCCGAAGAAGACTCCTCGCCTGCCTGGTCACCACGTGGCGAGTGGATCGCCTTCGCCCGCCGCAGACTGGATCGGCAGGGCGGGCCGGGCAGCCAGTTGATGCTTATCAACCCTGAGAGCGGCGAGCTACGCCAGATCACCGACGACGCCGCCTACAACAACACCGGTTTCCAGTGGGACCCCACCGGCCAGCGCCTTCTGATCCAGCGCTTTAATCTGGAGACCGGCTCCGCCCGCGCCGAGATATGGCTGTACGATCTGGGCGATGAGAGTCTGGCGCGTCTGGTAGAGAACGGCTTCGGGGGGCAATGGCTCCCCTGAGGCTCCTGTGGAAGACGTGGGACGGACGGGAACGGGACGGAGAGTAACAATGGGTGAGATGAACAGCC
>DRKO01000083.1 GCA_011051745.1 Chloroflexota bacterium
AATGCCGAGTACCTGCGCAGCCTCCGCCTCTCGCCCGTGATTCTCCAGCGCCATCCGCACGCCTACACGCTCCGCGTCCACCGTCAGCAGGCCCAGCGACTCGACCACCGCGCCTATGTTCTCCGCTGCGGCCTGATGATCTACCGTGATCCGCAGGATTGGAGCGCCCATCCGCCGGGCCGTCTCCAGAGCCAGCCGGATGTAGGCCCGCGCTCTGGGAAGGAGAGCTTCCTCGCCCAGCTCCGGGTCACAATCCCAGGCTGCCAGCGTCATGCTGTAATGGCGGAGCGCCTCCTCCACACGCCGCAGAAGCGGCGGGTCGTAGAAGCGATCGGGCGGGGTCGGGCTGGGAGGGTTGACAAGGCGACGGAAAGAGCGGAAAAGCCGGTTTCCGTAAGGCCACAGGAATAGATCCTGCAACTCCACCTGCGAGAACCCCAGAACACGTGCCTCCCCCGGCACGTCCCACAGGCGCATTGTCCCTTCGTAGAGCGGTTTATGAAATGACCAGGAAGAAACTGCCAGTTGCATAATCGTTTCCGTCTCCTCCGTGTTGATCTGCCTGCCCCGCAGTGTATCACGCTTTTGCCAACATTGACACGCTGAAGAGAAGAGATTAAGATGACGAATGTAGCGATATGGTAATTGTGAGGAGAGGGCAGGAAGCAAGCAAATACGTACCAAGGTGAAGCCACGCGCTGCCAGAGAGGGTAACCTGGCAGCACGTGAGCAACGCACACAATCGGGGAAAAAAGTGGTTACCTGGCGGCGCTCGCCCGCTTAACGAGCCGTACTCTGGTGAGGATTCCTTCTGATGAACAACAGGCTGTACGTAGGCAACCTGCCCTACTCCACGAATGAGGATGAGTTGCGAGCTGCCTTTGAAGAGTATGGGACGGTAACAAGCGTTTCGATCATCACCGAGCGCGACACAGGCCGCTCAAAAGGTTTCGGTTTCGTTGAGATGAGCACCGAGGAAGAGGCAACCGAGGCTATGAATGCCATGAACGGTGTTCAGTTCGGGGGACGCACGCTCCGGGTAGATAGAGCACGCCCGCGCGGAGAGCGCCGCCCCCAGCATCGCGACTATAACGACTGGTAATTTATCGGACCCCTGCCGTGTGGAGGTGAAGGGGCTCCGGCGAAGTTCTTAATGTTTCCTCTTTAGTCTCCTATCCAGACCAAACTTCTGTGATTTCTGGAGGGGAGACCTTCTCACACAGGTCTCCCCTCTTCTTACTTACATGTTCCGGCCCCGCAGACCGGGCAGGGCTCAGCGCGTCAGCAGGTCCGCCATCCTGACGTGGTCAGGATTGATGGGACGCTGCTTCCCGATAATGTCCTCCAGATCCCTCGTCACGATGGACGTCCCCTCCAGAGCGACCATCACGCCGCTTTTCCCCTCAAGGAGCGTCTCCACTGCGGCCACCCCGAAGCGGGTTGCCAGCAACCGGTCGAAGGCCGTCGGCCTCCCGCCCCGCTGCACGTGCCCCAGAATGGTAATCCGCACTTCAAAACCGATATCGTGCTTGTTCAGGTAATCGGCGATCTCAGCACACTTCAGGTTGGCCCCTTCTGAAACGATCACCATCGCGTGGGAGTGCCCCTTCAGGTAGGCGTCCTCAAGCACCTCGCCCACCTCATCAAGCGACACCTCCTGCTCCGGGATCAGCACCATCTCAGCGCCGGTCACCAGCCCTGCCACAATGGCAAGATATCCGCAGTGACGGCCCATCACTTCCACCAGAAAGACTCGCTCGTGCGATGAGGCCGTGTCACGCAGGCGGTCTATTGACTCCAGAATAGTGTTTAGAGCCGTATCAACGCCGATTGAGCTGGCCGTCCCCCAGATATCGTTGTCTATGCTACCCGGTATCCCGATCACGCGGACGCCCCGGCGGTGCAGCGCAAGGGCGCCCGCCAGGCTACCGTCCCCACCGATGACGATCAGGCCGTCAATATCATGTTCGTTCAGGTGGCGGATGGCCTCGCGCTGGTATTTCTCCTCCTTGAATTCCGGCAGGCGGGCCGTCTGAAGGATGGTCCCGCCCCGCTGGATAATTCCTCCTACGTCGCGCGTCTCCATACGCTCAAAGTCGCCGTTCACGAGCCCCCGATATGCCTGACGGATGCCATACACATCCAGCCCGTAATGGATTCCGGCCCGCACCACAGCCCGGATCGCCGCGTTCATGCCGGGCGAGTCGCCCCCGCTGGTCATCACCGCAATTCGCTCGATCTCTTCACTCATCGGGTGCCTCCGCTGCACTGGTGATAATAAGTCGCCCTGTTCCCGTACCTCATGCCCCGCTCACCTGAACCCGCTCGTCGGGCCTGAGGATGGCATTCAGCTTATCTGCCACAAGCCGATAGCTGGTCGTCTGAGGGAAATCAATCTCAACCAGTCGCCCGTCTCCAATCAGAACGATTGAAAAGGTGTCCAGGCCGGGGCAGCTGAGCAGTTCCCCGTGTATGCGCTGGATTCGAAGCTTGTCTCTGGCCTCATCGCCGGAGCGTCTGAGGATAATACGCAATCGAACCGGCTTCCCGTCGCCTTCATCCTCTCCAGAGGGGGGCGCGAGAACAGCCACATTTTCCCTCCCCGGAGCGGTCTCCCCCTGCGACGGGGAAGAATCCTCCACCCCCACAGGAGGGGACGCGACAGAGACAGCAGGCGCGGCGTGGTGCTCGAAAGCCACTTCCTCCGGCCCGACAGACTGTCCCTCCGGTGGGCTCTCGGCCACAGGCTCCGGGGCTGGCGGCCCGGCAGGTGGTGGCGTCTCAGCTTCATAGGCGAGGGTGTCTGGCAGTTCCCCGTTGCCCGCCGGGAAGGGTTCCTCCTCGTAGTAGGGTGGCGGTTCACCGTAAGGGGCAGAATCGGGGAATTCCCCGGATGGGGAAAACTCCTCGACAGCCTCAAAGACCTCAAAGTTCGTGGTGGCCCGGTCGCACAGTAGTTTGGGCTTCCCGCCCTTCACATCCAGCTTACCCTGCAACAGGAGGATGCGCCCCGGTTCCCAGAGGTCTCTCGTCTCGTCCCACGTGCTCGGCCAGATGACGACTTCTATCTCTCCATAAAGGTCTTCCAGCCCGGCGAAGGCCATCGGCTTGCCGCTCTTGGTGGTGTGAGGCTGCACGTAGGTGACGATACCGGCCATCGTGACCTGTCGGTCGTGATCTGCCTCTGTAAGCTGATTGCTGTAGGCGCTGACGGCCTTGTCAAGCTGATCGATCAACCGGTGCAGAGGGTGCTCGGAGATATACACTCCGACCAGTTCACGCTCCCACTGGAGCATCTCCCTGCGTGAAACTTCCTCCTCGACCTCTGCGACGAGCACGCCGCTGGCATCCACATCAAGCTGAATACCTGTCGCCTCGCCAAAGAGGCTGAGTTGCCCCACGTCGGCGGCCTTATGCAGGCTGCTGCTGAGGCTCATCATTCGATCCAGTGAGGCAAGCAGGATTTGCCGCCCGGCCAGCGAATCGAACGCCCCGACCTTGATCAGGCATTCGAGCGCACGTTTGCCCACCATACGCAGGTCAACACGCTGGCAGAAGTCCAGGATATCACGGAAGGGCTCCTGCTGGCGGGCCTCCAGAATGGCATCCACCGCTCCCTCGCCTACGTTCTTGATGGCGCTCAATCCGTAGCGAATCGCTCGCTTCCCATCAGGGCGGGGTTCGATGGTGAAATCATGGCCGCTCTGGTTAATGTCAGGGGGCAGGACCTCAATCCCCATCCTCCGGCAGTCGGCGATGTACGCGCCCACCTTGTCCGTGTTATCGCGCTCGATGGTCAGCAGGGCCGTCATATACTCATGCGGATAGTGGGCTTTGAGGAACGCCGTCTGCACCGTCAGGACGGCATAGTCCGCCGCGTGCGACTTGTTGAACCCGTAACGGGCGAAGTAGTCAATGTCATCAAAAATCTTGGCCGCCACCTCGGCGGGGATGCCCCGCTCCGGCCCACGCTTCTGGAAAATGGCGCGGTGCTTCTTAAGCTCCTTCTCCTTCTTCTTGGCGACCGCGCGGCGCATCAGGTCGGCGTCGGCCATGCTGTAGCCAAAAAGCTCAGAAGCGATCTGCATGATCTGCTCCTGATAAACGATGATGCCGTAGGTCTCCCCCAGGATCGGCTCCAGCGCGGGGTGATGGTAGCTGACTGGCTCTTCACCGTGCATCCGGCGGATATAGGCCGGGATGTACTCGATGGGGCCGGGGCGGAACAGCGAAATGGCGGCGATGATATGCTCAAAGCGCGAGGGCTGCATCTCGGTCAACACGCGCCTCATCCCGGCTCCCTCGACCTGAAACACGCCGCTCGTGTCTCCCCGCGCCATCAATTCAAAGGCCTTGTCAAGCTGGCGATTGTACTCCAGCGTCTCCGGGTCGTCCCCCTCGCGATGGCGGTAAGGGATGGAGTCCAGATCGTGGTGTACGCCGTGATAGCGCTCGATCAGTTCCGCCGCCTTGCGCATGATGGTCAGGGTACGCAACCCCAGAAAGTCCACCTTGAGCAACCCGATGGACTCGACGATCTCCATCGGCCACTGGGAGACCACCCCCAGCCCGTCGCTGCTCTCGTCTCCGCCCCCTTTGGTCGGGCGGTGCAGAGGGATATACTCAACCAGCGGCTTATCTGCGATCAACACACCGGCGGCGTGGGTGCTGGCGTGACGGGCGATCCCTTCTAACTGACGGGCTGTGTCAAGCAACTGGCGGATGTAAGGCCGCTGAGTATCCTCATAAGCCGCCCTGAGTTCCGGCACATCCTCCAGTGCCTTCTCGATGGTAACCGGCTTGCCGGGGATGGCCGGAATCAGGCGGGCCAACTGGTCCACCTCGTTCAGCGGGACATCGAGCGTCCGCCCCACATCCCGGATCGCGGCCCGTGCGCCCAGCGTCCCAAACGTGATGATCTGGGCGACCTTATCCTCACCGTATTTGTGGACACAGTAATCAATCATCTCGGCCCGACGGTCGTCGGGATAGTCGAGGTCAATATCCGGCATGCTGACCCGCCCGGGGTTCAGGAAACGCTCGAAGATCAGGCTGTTCTCAAGCGGATCAATATTGGTGATCCCCAGCGAGTAGGCCACCACCGATCCTGCCCCCGACCCACGCACGTTCCACCAGATATCCCGCTCACGGGCAAACTCGCACAGATCCCACACGATGAGGAAGTACGTGTCAAACCCCATCTCGTGAATGATCTTAAGCTCGTGCTCCAGCCGCTCGCGGACCTGAGGGCTATCGGCCCGGTCGCCGTAGCGGGCACGGAGCCCTTTTTCGCACAGGTGGCGCAGATAGCTCTGGGCGTCGTATCCGTCCGGCACGGGGAACTGAGGCAGCTTGTAGCTTCTATCATCGAGGTTGACGTTGCACATCTCGGCGACCCTTAGCGTGTTGGTGATCGCCTCCGGAACCTCGGCGAAGATGCTCATCATCTCCTCAGGGGAGCGCAGATAATAGCTATCATCGCTGAAGCGAAGCCGGTTTGGCTCCGTGACCAGATTCCCCGTGCCAATGCACAGCAGCACGTCGTGGGGGTTCGCATCCTCGCGCCGGACGTAGTGCACGTCGTTGGTCGCCAGCAGGGGGACTTCGGCATAGGGGGAGAGTTCGAGCAATGCCTGATTAAGCCGCCGCAATTCGGGGATATCATGCTCCTGAAGCTCGATGTAGAATCGATCCGGACCGAACACGTCCTGATACCACCCCAGCAGGCGGCGGGCTTCCTTCTCCCGCCCTTCCAGCATCATCTGAGGGATCTCAGCCGCCAGGCAGCCAGTCGTACAGATCAACCCCTCGGCGTGCTCCGCCAGAAAATCCTTGTCAATGCGGGGCTTGTAATAAAAGCCTTCCAGTTGCGCAGCGCTGGCGATCTTGAGCAGGTTCTTGTAGCCCGTCTGGTTGGCGGCCAGCAGGAGCAGGTGATAGTTACGGCTGTCCGTCCTGGGGTCACGGTCTGTCATGCCGCGTGGCGAGAGATAGGCTTCCATCCCGATGATGGGCTTGACTCCGGCCTCCTTGCAGGCGCGATAAAAGTCGATCACGCCGTACATCGCCCCGTGATCGGTGATGGCCAGCGCATTCATCCCCAGCTCCGCCGAGCGCTGAACCAGGTCTTTGATGCGGCTCATCCCATCCAGGAGCGAAAATTCCGTGTGGACGTGCAGGTGAGCGAACGACATGCGCCTACCGCCTCCCAAAGCAACCCTGACCGTGCGCGGGGAAGTTAGTTTCCGGTTAGAACAGGCATTCGGGTGTCTGGCGGTAGTATACCACGATTCAGACACCGGAGGTCTCTCCGGCGTGTGCCTGACGAAGATTTTAAGGTTGCGAAGAGTACGCTAGCGCGACGGGCCGCGATGCGGCATACTTCCGGTGAGGGATGATGAAACGCAGGCAGCAGGCATCAAAGCGACCCGCCGGGCGGGCCTCCGGCGCTGGCCGTTCATCTCGCCGCGAGCCCCGGACTCCCTGGGGGCGGTGGGCGAAAGCCCGCCGGGATCGCATCGAAGCACGGCGGCGCGAACGCGAAAAGCGCCGTCTGGAGCGCCAGCGAGCCCGTCAACTGCGCCGCTTGCGAAGGCGACAGCTTATCGCCCGGAGCACCGTTTTCATCGGGCTGATGGGGCTGGCCTGTGGCATCGGTAGTCTGGTGTTGCTCCTGCTGGGGCCACCTTACCCTTGGCAGGCCCTTGAAGATGTCGCCCGAACCCTGCAACTTTCCCGCGCTCTGGAGGCGCGAAGAGAGCGATGGGAGCGGCTGGGGATTCATCATTACACCGTCGAGGTTGAGTACAGAGGGCAGGAGGCTCGCTGCGGCCCTGTGGAGATCGAAGTGCGGGACGGCGAGATCGTGAATCCGCCCGGCCCTTCCGAAGCGCACTGGTTTCCGGCCAGCGTGTGTGACCGCCAGCTTGACCTACTGACCATTGAAGGGGCGTTTGAGTGGCTTGAACAGGAGCTCGGACAGTTCCGACCGGGGAGAACGTATCTCTACGCCACGTTTGATCCCGATTTCGGCTACCTGACCACTCTCCGGGCGGGCGTATATGGCGAAGACCCGCCGCGCTGCTGTCAGGAAGCCACCTGGAGCAACCTCCGCCCCCTGAACGACGAGTGATCCGGAGCAGAAAGAGCCATCATGCCGGAGTTACCCGAAGTCGAAACGGTTGTGCGCGGCCTGCGGGATGAAGTTGTCGGGCGGCGTTTCACTCACGTAAGCTGTCACTGGCCGCCCCAGATTGTCGGCCTCTCCCCGGAAGCGTTCGCCAGCCGCCTGGTGGGGCGGTGCGTTGAAGCCCTCAATCGGCGGGGCAAGTTTATCGTCTTTGACCTGAGCGAGGGTGCGCTCCTCATTCACCTGAAGATGACAGGTCGCCTCTACGTCGCCGCCAGAGGGGAGAGGGAAGAGGCCGATCGCTGGCTGCGGGCTGTGTTCGAGATGGACGATGGGCGCGAGCTTCGCTTCTCCGACCTGCGCAAGTTCGGGCGGCTTTATCTTGTATCACAGGCCTCTCAGGTGATCGGGGGCCTGGGGCCGGAGCCGCTTTCCGACGACTTCACCCTCGATGAGTTCCTCGCCCGGCTGGCCCGGCGGCGCGGCATGATCAAACCGCTCTTGCTCAACCAGCGCTTTATAGCCGGAATCGGGAACATCTATGCGGATGAGGCGCTGTGGCTGGCCCGGATTGACCCCCGCCGCAGGGCGGATACACTTAAGCCACACGAGGCAGAGCGCCTTTATCACGCCATCCGCACCGTTCTGGAAGACGGCATCCGGTATGAGGGAGCCAGCGTCAACTGGTATCGCAAGGCGGATGGTGCAACCGGCAGCTATCAGGATCATTTTAACGTCTACAGGCGAGCAGGGCAGCCCTGCTCGCGGTGCGGAGCTTCAATCCACAAAATCAGAGTCGGGCAGCGGGGCACGCACTTCTGCCCGACATGCCAGGTCTGATAAGCGATTTGCAGGAGTATGTAAAGCATGACAGGAGAAACTCTGATCGTCGTATTACCTTTTCTCGCGCTGATACTCGCCAGCCTTTCCGTCGGAGGGCTGTGGTTCTGGTGGAACGCAACCAAAGAGCAGCCGCCTGAGGAAGGCTACGATTCGGAAAAGGCGGCCTCTGACGAGCAATCCACCGATCAGGACGACCCGACGATCGGGCAGTTGTTCGGCAAATTGAGCGGGATGTTTCAGTCCGCCTTCTCAGGCCCGGAGCGGTCATCAGGGGAAGCCGTCGCCTCCGTCTCCACCCCCTCGCTATCCCCACCCTCCGCCGTTCCCGTGATTGAAGGCGAGGCCGTCGAGGTGCTGCGTGTGCTGCGCGATCTGGCCGATGGCAGACTGATCGTCGAGATATCAGGGCGGCGGTATTATCACCTGCACGAGATCGCCGATCCACAGGTCAGGCGACGCTTCCTCGGTAACACCCAGGCGCTTGCCCGCTTCGCCCGTCTTGAGGAAGGCGACCAGCCTCCTTCCGAGTCTGTCCCGCCAGTTCCGGCCCCTCCGGTCTCCGTGCCCCCGGTCTCGTCGCCCGCCTGGTCGGAGCCCGCGCAGGTTCAACCAGCCGCCGGAAAAGAGGAAGCCGCCGACGATCAGCCCCGGACGATAGCTGATGAAATTGAGGAACTCCTGCAGATTCGTCTGGCCCGCACGCCGGAGATGGCTCAGCGTTCGATCCACGTCCGCTCCACACCGGACGGCGGGGTGCGCATCGAGGTGGACGGAGCTTTCTTCCCCGGCGTCAGCGAAGTAACAGATGTCGAGGTGCGGGAGTTCATTCAGGCGACGATTCGCGAATGGGAAGCCCGCCAGTAGCCGACGGGTCCCCGACCGGTGGCAGGAACTCCCTGCAGGGGACCCGGCCACCTCTCCCAGGAGGTATGCAGCGTGAGCGCTCCGCCACCACCCGGCGAGAAGCTGGGGTACGTTCTGGAAGCTGTCAGGCAGGTTGTGAACGACTTTATGAGGCGTCGCAACGTGGTGGCCTGCGGCGTTGGTTATAAGATAAAGGGCCAGCAGCAGACGGGCGAACTCTGTGTGATGGTCTCCGTCACCCGGAAGAAGCCGCCGGAGGAGCTGTCCCCTCAGGATTTGATCCCTCCGCGGGTAGATGACATCCTGACCGACGTAGTCGAGACAGGCTCCATCGTCCCTCTGGGGCTCAACCGCCATGTCGCCCTGCGACCGGCCCGCCCCGGCGTGTCAATCGGACATGAAGAAGGGACGGCGGGCACGCTGGGCTGCCTCGTCCGGCGTGATGAGCGACTGTTTATGCTGAGCAACAACCACGTGCTGGCGTTGCTGAACAGGGGCACGCCGGGCGACCCCATCCTGCAACCGGGGCCGAGCGATGGAGGCACACTGCTGGACATGATCGGTGAGTTGGCGGAGTTCGTCCCGCTTCAGTTTCTTGACGAAAAGCCGCCGGACGAGGCAACCTCCCCCGCTCAGGAACAGCAGGGCTGCGCGGCCTGGCTGGCGAGCCTGCTCAGCCTCCTTCAGACACCACAGACGGCCAAGCCTGTCCCCCTCCCCGGGCCGGGCAACGTGGACGCCGCTCTTGCCCGTCCTCTGGACGACTCACTGGTTGACCCCCGCATTGTTGACATTGACGGGCCGCCGCTGGGGATCGTCAAACCGGCGCTGGGTCTCAAGGTAATCAAGAGTGGCCGGACAACCGGCCTGACGGAAGGGGTGATCTCTCAGGTGGATGTCACAGTTGACGTGACCTACGCCGATCGGGTAGCGCGTTTCACCGGCCAGTTCATGATCTCGCCTCTAACCTCCGCGAGCAATACGGGCTTCAGCCAGCGCGGTGACTCCGGCTCCCTGGTGCTGGACTACGAGCGCAACGCTGTTGGGCTGCTGTTCTCCGGCTCCGAGGTGGTGTCGGTCGCAACACCCATCCAGACCGTGCTCTCCGCCCTGCAGGTTGAACTGGTAACCGGCTAAGCCTCCCCCATCCGATCCGGCCATCGCCTCGCCACGCCATCAGACGCAACGCGGGGAAGGGCAACTATTTGGCGACGGAAGCCTGCCCCGATACAATGGGAAGCCATTCAGGGAGGTTATTCGTGATGGCCCAGTATGAGGACCTCAGGCGAGCACTGGAACAGCAACGGGAGCAGTTGCAGGCCGAACTGGCGGAGATAAACTCGCAGACCAACAGCGGCATGGGGTACCGCAATCACCAGGCTGATGACGGAACCATCGCCTTTGAACAGGCGGCCAATCTGGCAGTACGCCAGAACGCTGAACGGCTGCTTTATCAGATCGAGCGGGCGCTCACCCGGATGGAGGAAGGGACTTACGGAATCTGCCGGGAGTGCGGTGGTGAGATCGATCCGGCCCGCCTCCGGGCGATTCCCTACACGCGCTACTGCATGGACTGCGCCCGCCGCCATGAGGAGACCTAGCTTCCGGGTTGTGGATGTGCCGGGCAGGGAGAAGGTGAATCGCCCCTGTCCTGCGCCATCCGCACACCGCGCCAGCGATGCCTGAAGAAAGTATCTTCCGCCTGACGGCAGAGGAAGGCGGCCAGCGTCTGGATCAATTCATCGCGGCCAGCATCCCCGACCTCAGCCGCTCGGCTGCCCAGCGCCTGATCCGCTCCGGTGATGTCCGGGTTAACGACCGGATGACAAAACCCTCTTATCGTCTGGAACCCGGCGACGCCATCACGGTCACTATCCCCCCACCCGAATCCGAAACCGTGCTCCCGGAAGACATCCCTCTGGATGTGCTCTACGAGGACACCGATCTGGTGGTCATCAACAAGCCCGCCGGAATGGTCGTCCACCCTGCTTACGGTCACACCGGCGGAACGGTCGTTAACGCGGCGCTCGCCCGCTGGCCGGAGATGATCGGGGTGGGCGGCGCAAAGCGGGCGGGTATCGTGCACCGGCTGGACAAAGACACCTCCGGCGTCATGGTGCTTGCCAGAACGCCTGCCGCGCTGGCAGACCTGCAGCGCCAGTTCAGGGAACGCACGATCTACAAGCGCTATCTGGCCCTGGTTGAGGGCATCCCCGCCAGCAGCCAGGGGGTGATCGAAGCCCCGATCGGGCGCGATCCGAGGCAGCGCAAGAGGATGGCCGTTCGGAGAGGCGGGCGCGAAGCCCGAACGCGCTACACGCTGATCGAGGCCTTCGAGGAGCACGCTCTGCTCTCCGTCGAACCCCTCACCGGACGTACACATCAGATTCGCATCCATCTGGCTTGGCTCGGTCATCCGGTAGCCGGTGATCCGATCTACGGCTACCGGAAACAGCGCATCAAGATGAAGCGCCTTTTTCTCCACGCTGCAGAGCTACACCTCGACTCGCCCTCCACCGGCGAGCGGATGCGCTTTGAGGCCCCGCTCCCCCCCGATCTTCAGCATGTCCTGGAGAGGTTACGTCAGGAACGGTGAGCTCAGGGCAAGGGAAAGCTCAGCCGGACACTGTCCCCGTCCGGCGGATCGCCGGGCGTCAGGCGAACGCCCGTGTCCGGGTTGTAGAGGCCAATGACCAGACTATAAGGGCCTGAGGGGCCATCGGCGGGCCGGC